>NZ_JBQSXL010000007.1:0-148522 GCF_052378165.1 Halomonas sp. AOP30-A1-24 | reverse complement strand
GCGCCTCGGGGGATTTTTTTTTGCATGCAGGAAAAGGCGGCAAGGCACTCTTCAGCGTGATGGATCAGCCGCTAACCCCAGCAGCACTTTGTGCTGCATCGCCGGCTGAAGCCAGCTCCCACAATGTAGAGGCAGGTCAATCCATAATGCCTGCAAAACATGGCTGGAATTTACTATTTACGCTTTTTTGCGTCAGGCAGCTATCCTGATATGGGTGGTTATGACGCACTGTTGTCTTTAGAATGATATGGCACGTTGATGGAAGGGTAATCTGCGCTTTATCTCAGGAGGAGAAACAACATGAATGGACAATGGATCAAGAAATTATCAGCGGCGGTATTGATGGCTCTGCTCGCGGGCGGTTTGGCTGCCTGTGATAACCAGGGGCCTGCTGAAGAGGCAGGTGAAAGTATTGATGATAGTATTGGAAGCGCCGGCGAAAGCATTGAAAGCGCGGGTGAGAGTATCGAAGAGGCTGCTGAAAACTAATTCACTATGTTGATTTAAACGGTTGATTAGGTTGCCCTGTGGAAAGAAAAACGGCCGCTAAAAGCGGCCGTTTGAAGGTATAGCTCCGCGTTTTAAGCGCCAGGGTTTTGCTCAATACCTTGCACATACCAGGGCGCTTGGTCGCGCATTGCACGGGTTAAGTGCCACGACTCGTTGAACTCGGTCTGCTCTCCATTCTCCTCTATAACGCCATGAAAGATCACGCTTGCCTCAGCATGCCCTTCGTATTCGTTAATATCCCCCAATTCGGCAAATAAACGTACGATGTCGGTACGGTTATTGGCAGGATGCTGAGCACGCTCGGAGCGTAGCAGGTTATAGAGCTCGGGAGTGACATACTCCTGAATCTGGCTAAAGTCGTTATTGTCCCAGGCGCGCTGCAGCGTCATAAAATGCTCTTTAGCACCGTTTAAAAACGGCTCTTTATCAAACCAGGTCGGCGTGCTTTGCAGGTTGCTTGCCAGGCTACCAGGCACAGCGCCTACTGAGCCAGCAGCAGGCGCTGATGGTACGTGCTGTGTGCGTTGGTAGTTGGGTTCGGAAGCATGCGCTGGACGTCGCTGGCGAATAAACGCACGGAAAGCGATCATCGCAAGCACTGCGATACCGACCACCATGAGCAGGTCCATCATTCTTAGCTCATCAAAGGCACCGCCGAAAAAGAGTGCGGCAATTAGCCCACCAGCCAGAAGACCGCCCATCATACCGCCCATTCCGCCTCTACGTGCTGCCGCACCCGCTTGGCCCTGTTGCTGGCCACCTTGCGCTTGTTGTGTACTGGGAGTGCTGGCCGGGCGGTCCGCAGAACGGGACATGCTGCCCATATTGCCACCACCCCCCATACGACGCGCTTCCGCATGCTCCACCGCAACGCTAAACCCCATAACGCTGACCAGCAGCATGACAAACAATTGTCGTAACATGGCAATCTCCAATGTTCAAAGCCTTAAGAAAATAAGCCCAATGTAATGAGCGTGTAGAAAGCGTTGGGCAGCTAGTTTAGCGCCTCAGCTGTCAGAATGGGCTATCTTAATGGCACTAATAAGCATAAAGAATAAGAGGAAGGTATGCGCCTACAACGAGATCGTAGCCTATTGTTAATGATCGACTTTCAAGCAGGATTACTGCCGGTGGTTGAAGGCGGTTTGCAGGTAATAGAGGAGGCCGCCTGGCTTGCAAACGTAGCAGAAGCCTTGGCAGTGCCTGCATGGCTTACCGAACAATACCCTGAAAAACTCGGGGGAACAGCGCCTGGTTTGATAAGGGAGTTGGGTGAGCATCAGGTTTGGCAAAAACATCATTTCAACGCCATGGAAGAGCCAAAATTTGCCCGAGCATTAAAGGCCCAGTCGGTGCAACAAGTCGTGATCTGTGGCACAGAAGCACACATCTGTGTGTTGCAGAGCGCGCTTGGCTTGCTGGAAGCTGGATATAGTGTGTACTGGCTAAGTGAAGCGACAGCCAGCCGACGTTGTGAGGAAGCTCGCTTTGCGCGTGAGCGTGCTTGTGCTCAAGGCGCCATTGCGGTGACGGCGGATATGGTGGCTTACGAGTGGCTTGATCGCTGTGATACCGCGCTATTTAAAGAGGTGCATCGCCGGTTGCTTAAGCCGCGCTCCTCACGCGGCGTAACTTTTTTTTAGCAAAAGGGGGAAACGTTTATCGGTCGGCTTCTTTGCGTGTGAACACCAGCGTATCGCCCTCAGAAGCCGCTGCATCAAATTGGTAGCCTGCCACGTTAAATGCTGTAAGCGCTTCAGGGTCATTCACCTGCTGATGAATAATCCAAGCGCTCATCAAGCCTCGAGCCTTTTTGGCATAAAAGCTGATGATTTTAAACGTGCCGTTTTTCTCATCTTTAAACACCGGCGTGATGACGCGGGCGTTCAGCTTTTTGGCATCTACCGCTTTAAAGTACTCATTAGAAGCAAGATTCACCAGAACCTTTGAGCCGCTTTCTGTAATAGCCTGATCAAGGGCGTTGGTCAGTGTAGGCTTCCAGTACGCGTATAAATCCTTACCCGCCTGATTAGACAGTTTGGTGCCCATCTCCAGTCGGTACGCCTGGATTAGATCCAGTGGGCGCAGTAAGCCATACAGGCCTGACAAAATACGCAAGTGCTGCTGGGCAAACCGGTTATCCGCATCGCTGAATGTTTGCGCCTCCAGGCCAGTATAAACATCGCCTTGGAATGCTTGAGCGGCAGGTTTGGCATTCTCTAGTGAAAACGGCGGCTCCCATTCAGCAAAGCGTGCTGCATTAAGGCCAGCAAGCTTGTCGCTGATGCCCATCAGCTCACTGATCTGCTGAGGTGAATAATCACGCAGGATATCGATCAGCGCTTGGCTTTCCGTTAGAAAACCGGGCTGTGTCACCTGGTGAGTGGTGGAGGGCGTTTCAAAATCCAGCGTTTTCGCTGGCGAAATAACGCTTAGCAAGGTGAGCTCCTTCGGCCGATGCAAAACCAGATAAGAACAAAATCATGGCCGATAGTATATCAAGCCTCGGCGTTGGCCGAGGCTATCGCTTTAATAGCGTGTGTATCAATGCTTAGGGGCAGGGGTTTGGCATCCGGCGATGAATATCCTCAATCGCGCTAAGCACATCGTCGTCCAGCTTAAGGCTCTCACTGGCCAGGTTGCTTTCCAACTGGTCCAGTGTGGTGGCACCAATAATATTGCTGGTAAGGAAGCTGCGTGAATTAATAAACGCCAGTGCCATTTGTGCGGGGTCAAGGTCATGTTCGCGGGCCAGCTCAACGTAGGCCTTTGTCGCCGCCTCCGCCTCTGGTGAGGTGTAGCGCTTAAAACGCTCATAAAGCGTCAGGCGGCCTTTTTCGGGCCATGCGCCATTAAGATACTTGCCAGAAAGAACGCCAAAGGCCAAGGGAGAATAAGCCAGCAAGCCTACGTCTTCGCGATGAGCAATCTCCGCCAGGCCCACTTCAAACGAGCGATTAAGCAGGTTGTAAGGATTTTGTATGGAGGCCACTCGCGGTAGATCCATTTTTTCGGCCAATTGAAGCGAGCGCATGACGCCCCACGGGGTTTCATTGGAGAGGCCGATCGATCTGACCTTGCCAGCATCCACCAGCTCCTTGAGTGCAGAAAGTGTCTCTTCAAGCGGCGTGGCATCTTCATTCTCCTGATGCGCGTAGCCCAGCTTGCCGAAAAAGTTGGTGTTGCGGTCTGGCCAATGCAGCTGATAAAGATCGACATAGTCCGTTTGTAAGCGCTCAAGGCTTGCGTCGATGGCTTGGTGAATATGGTCACGCGTTAAGCGTGGGCCACCTCGGATATGCTCAGGCCCGGGGCCTACCGCCTTGGTGGCGATAATAACGTCATCGCGGTCGCCACGCTGTTTCAGCCAGCTGCCCACATAGGTTTCCGTTAATCCTTGCGTTTCGGCTTTGGGCGGTACGGGGTACATCTCAGCTGTATCGATAAAATTGATACCGAAAGCGACGGCGCGATCCAGCTGTTCGTGAGCTTCTGCCTCACTGTTTTGCTCGCCAAACGTCATCGTACCAAGGCAGAGCCGACTGACCTCAATTCCCGTTCTGCCAAGTGGGCGCGTTTGCATTTTTGTCTCCTCGCTAAAGCGAAAATTATCGCCGAATGGGCGTTTGTAAAGGTGATGAATGACGGTGTGTGAGAGGCATGTTAGCGAGGCTATTTGAAAGCAGCAAATCAATGGGGTTGAGTCGTTGCAAAGGCAGGCGTATGCTTGCCACCCCATTGGCCGGCTGACCCCGGTTTTTCGTGTGATTGGCAGTCAAATGATGTAGTGACCGCTAATTCAATATCTCAACAAATTGGCAGGGTGGTTTGCCATGCCGCAGGCATCATCTTTGTTTATTCGGCTAGAGTTTCGTTTAGCTGAACGGCTGTTTCAAAACCGTTGGTTGTTACCGCGTTCAGAGCGCACACAGCGTCTTACCATGCGTTTGTTCAAGCGCTGCGCTGAAGCGGGGCATCCTGATGCACTGTCCGTTTACGGGCATATGCTGTTTCATCGTAGCTTATCGCCGCAGGACAAAGCGCGGGGGGCACGCTATGTGGTGGAAGCCGCTCAAGCGGGTGATGTGAAGTCGCAGTACCAGGTGGCCCAGATCTACGAGCACGGCTGCGCGCAGTACCCGCGCCGTGAAGATTATGCAGTAACGTGGTATGCCCGTGCGGCGCAGTCCGGTCACTATTTGGCTGCTGAGCGGCTGGCCAGCGCCTATCGTTTGGGTGAGCTAGGCTTAAGCATAGATGCGAGCCAGGCTACCTACTGGGAACAGTTCGCTGAACATCATCCGCACAACGATGTGACCGCCGCGTAATGATTGAATGAGGAAGTCAGTGTCCGAGACGCTACCCACTGTATTAGATATTGAAGCGTCCGGATTTGGGCGTGGTAGTTATCCCATAGAAGTCGGCATTGCACGTGCTGACGGTAGCTGCTGCGCGTTTCTTATTCAGCCACTGGATGAGTGGACGCACTGGGACCCTAAAGCAGAGCTCTTGCACGGTATTTCGCGTGATCGCTTGTACCAGGAAGGGCACCCTGTTCGTCAGGTGGCCCAATGGCTCAACGATGAGTTAAGCGGGTTAGGCAAAGCGTACAGCGACAGCTGGGGCTACGATAATACCTGGCTTTCGCTGTTGTTCCACCATGCCGGCATGCTGCCTCGCTTCCGCCTGGAGGCGCTGCGCATTTTGTTGAGCGAAGAGCAGCAAGCGATATGGAGCGGTACCAAAGAGGCCATGATTACCGAGGTCGATATCCATCGTCACCGAGCGGGAGACGATGCCCGTCTGCTCCAGCTCACCTATCAGCGCACCCGCAACGTTATCCACGGCGCGTAGCGCGCTTGCCATGTCTGCCTTGCTCACCTCTACCTAAGCTGGCTCTCCAGCGCGTCAAGTAGCGCCTCTGGTGTTACCGCGTCCAGCAGCATATCGCGTGTCGTTTGAGCTAGAAAACCCTGCGTCACGGTGTTGTCGAGAAATGCCAGTAGTGGTGTATAAAACCCCTCGGTATCCAGTAGGCCCATGGGCTTCTCATGCAGGCCTAAATAGCCCCAGGTCCAAATCTCAAACAGCTCCTCAAAGGTACCGATACCGCCAGGCATGGCAATAAACGCATCGGCGTTAGCGGCCATGGTGGCTTTGCGTTCATGCATGTTGGGCACGCGGATCAGCTCGGTGAGTCCAAAGTGCGCCTGCTCGCGCTCTACCAGATGGTCCGGCATAACGCCTATCACGTTGCCGCCTGCCGCCAGCGACGCATTAGCAAGCTCGCCCATTAGGCCAATACGCGCGCCGCCGTATACCAGGGTGTGCCCCCGCTCTGCCAGCACAGTACCTAATGCCTGGGCCGCTTGACGATAAGTCGGGCTGTTACCTTCTCGTGAGCCGAGATAAACGCAAATTCGGGACATTAATTGGGTTCCTTAACGCTTATGAGAGAAGCGGTGTTATGGAAGGTGCTGGTCTACCTGGTAGTGCTCATCCATCCACTGACCAATCACATTATCGCCACATAAATGATGGGCATACTGAGTGTGCAGGCAGCGTATCTGTTGCCAGTTGCTGATACCGCCAATGCCACGCTCGGTCAACACATCGGTGTATCCCAGCCGTGCAACCTCTGTGCACTGGGCGTCGCTCATATAATCCCAGCGGGCTTTTACATAGTCACGATGGCTTTGCTGATAATGCGCTAGAAATTCTGGCTCTTCTTGCAGGCGCTGCTCAAGTGATTTGATAACCCCCACCGCTTCAATGCGTGAAATTTCTACCTTTAGTACATCAGAACAGAGCCAGTACAGGGTAGGAAAGGGTTTGCTATCAACAATCGGCGCCATACGCAGCACCAGCGGTGTGCCTTCGCTATCAGTGGCGGCAACGGCTTCGATGCCACGTGGTGCGCGGCCTAACTGCTGGGTAATAATCGCCAGCTGACGCTCATCGGGCGCCTGGTTGGTGCGGATCACCATTAGGTTGGTCTCTCACGAACGGTCGTCTTGAACAAATTTATTGGAGCGGCCAACAGCACGAAAAAAGCAGCGATTCAACTGCTCAGGAGACGCTACATAGCACCATGTCCGCTCGCAATACTCGGCGGCCCGCGCCATTAGTACGTCATAAAGGCGGTTAAACGGGGCATCATAATCGTAAGGGTCAGCCCCAAACAAGCGGATATGCGGATAGTCTGCAAAGCGCTCAATAAAATAGCGCTCAATATCCGCTTCGACAGCGCGATGCTGCGCGGTATTGTCAGGGTCCAGCCAGAGATTATAGCGAATGGCCATGCTGTGCTCCTGGTCGCCCCGTCCGGCGGGTTGGTGCGTTAGGCGGGCGCATCTTGTAAGTGAGTCGACAAGGCGTCGCGCAGCGTGCCCTCAATAGGTACGGCGCATTTAGCCTGGTGATCGTACTGTACCATCACCGTGTGGCCGAGATTGGCGAGCGTGCCATGTTGGCGTGCTTCCTGAGTGACGGTAAATGAGCTATTGCCCAGCCGCGTTAAGTAGGTGCGTAATTCGACGTCATGGCCGTAAAACAGTTCTGCACGGTAGTCGATTTCCATCCGCGCCATTATCAAACGCCACTGCTTCGGGTTCAGGTCAGGTGTAAAAAGCTTGAATAGGTCGTTGCGGGCCAGCTCAAGCCAGGCGGGTAGGCGCGTATTGTTAATATGGCCCAGCGCATCCGTATCGTAAAACGCCGGCTCAATCGTACGGGTAAACATGGCAATCACCTTATCGTTGGCAGGAGTTGTAAATTCAGGCAAGCGTTCGGTCAAGCCGTTTGCCTGTTGCCTTCGCGTCGCTTGGAAAACCAGCGCTGGACTTGTAGCCAGCCCAGCAGCCATAGCGTTGCTACCAAAAAACCGGCCAGCGTGCCCCAGGCAAGCCCCAACGTTTCATACGTATAAGAGACACACAGGGCGTAACTTAACAGCGAGCCCAGCCCCACGGGGTAGTGTTTGATAACGGTCGCGGTAGGCGCGGGGCCTTGGGTTATATGCAAAATTAGCAGGAAAGGCAGCATGGTGACGGGGAAAGCCGCCAACGTGCCTGCCCAGGCAGGCGGTACCCAATGGGCAAGGCTTGTGATGGCAAAGACAATAAGCGTCGCCAGCAAGGCGCGAATACATAAAGCACCCCATGAGAAAGACTGACGTGCAGTGGCCAGACTGTCGGGTATTCGCCGGAAAATCCACGTAAAAAATACGATAGCGCAAAGCGTCACCAGCGTACCCGTCAAGCGAGTAAAATCGAACTGGGCAAGCACCAGGCTTGCCATAAGCCATAGAGTGATCGCGCCTGCCATTCCGCTAGCAACACCCTTCAAGCCGGGTTTACGGCCGCAAAGCCAGTAACCCGCGCCAAGTGCCATGGTCGCGGTAAAGCCCGCGAGTGTATGAATGGCACTTTCAGCGGAAAACGTTGGGGATATCTCCAGACCAATAAAGAACAGTGCCAGCGCGGTACCCAAAGGGTAGCCTGATAAAAGCCCTGCCACTTTGGGACTCACACGTACAGCAATCGCCCCCAGTCCCAGCACCATCGTGACTGACACCGCTACTTTGGCTAATTGCCAGCTAATCGGAACGTCCAGCATCAATGACTATCCTTATAATTGATTAAACATTTTTCTTCGTTTGTCAGCCAGTATATCCGCGCGCGGCACACCAGGCCGCGCTATCGAAAACGTTAACGTTTTTTTATACTAAACGTAGTCCCTGCTGATCGCGCCAGGCCGCCTCCAAAGCACTTTTTAGTGGTACTTGAAGGTGGGCTGGAAGCGCAGAGTGCGCGGCCTCTAACGTGTTAAACGTGCGGTTGCGCAGCCAGCAGTAAGCCCAGGCACTGGCTTCAGCCTCGCTTTGAGGTGTTGGCTTGGCAGGCATTTGGTTGAGCAGAAAAACCGCTGTGCGGGGTGCCCACAGCGGAATGTCATCCTCACGTGTTTGGCTCCAGTGTTTAAGCATTGCCCCATCGGGCGTCGTGTCCGGCGTGCCCAGTTTGGCAACCCGTGCGGTTTCCGCCAGTATGAGCGCTAACTGGTCAGCATCGGCCTGACCAAGCGCTTGCCATTGCCGCAATAGCGCTGATAATCCTGTGCGTACCTTGGTATAAAAATCATCTTGCGGCATGCTCGTTACCAACCTTCGTCAATAAGTGAGATCTGTTATGGCTTTTGATTTTGCCACGCCTATCGAGCGACGCCACCCCGAAGGTGGCTACTCATCCCAAAAATGGCATCGCTATAACGGTGAAGTACTGCCTCTATGGGTTGCCGACATGGATTTTTATTCGCCGCCCGCGGTGATTGAGGCGCTACAAGCACGGGTCGCTCATGGTGTTTACGGCTACGGAGAAGTGCCTGCTACGTTAACAGAAACGCTCTGCACATGGAGCGCTACGCACTATGACTGGACGATCCAGCCCGACTGGCAGCACTGGCTGCCGGGTGTCGTGGCCGCGCTCCACTTCGCCACGCTGGCGTTAACCCAGCCAGGCGATGGCGTGCTAACGGTAGCGCCTATTTATCCACCGTTTTTAGCCGTCGCTGAGCGTACCGGGCGTTTGCCCCAGCAGGCCATGCTGGCCGCGCCTAAACGCCCAGGCGAGCCATGGCAGTTGGATATTAGCGCGATTGAAGCCGCCATCACGCCCAAAACACGCATATTACTCTGGTGCCATCCGCATAATCCGACCGGGCGGGTTTGGAGCCGTGAAGAGCTGGCGCCATTGGTGAAACTGGCTGAGCAGTACGATCTATGGGTTGTCTCTGACGAACTACACTGCGACCTACTGTTGGATAAAGATGCTCAGCATCGCCCGTTAGCGGCTATGTTTCCTGAACTAGCCAAACGCACGATTACCCTTTGGGCGCCCTCTAAAACCTTTAACCTGGCGGGGTTAAGCAGCGCATGTGCGATCATCCCTGACCCCGAAGTGCACCAGCGGTTTGCCGCTGCCTGCAAGGGCCTGTTGCCCGATGTTAACGTGCTGGGATTAGTGGCGGCAGAAGCGGCGTATCGCGAGGGTGAACCGTGGCGTCAAGCGCTGCTGGATGTGCTGCGTCAGCACCGCGCCACGCTTGAAGCACGCGTTGCCAACTGGCCGGGTGTGCATCTAAGCGCACCGGAGGCAACCTATTTGGCTTGGCTTGATATGAGGGAAGCGGGGCTGGGAGAAACGCCTTACCAAACGCTCAAGGAGCAGGCCGGTGTGGCGCTTTCAGACGGGGCAGCGTTTGGCTACCCCGGCTTTGTTCGACTAAATTTTGGTACTACGGGTGCTCAATTGGAAGCAGCATTAACGCGCATGGATGCGCTATTGAAGCCTTAGCCATTAATAAAGCAGCGCAAACAGCTTGCGGCGATAGGCGACCGTCAACGGGTGGTCGGCGCCTAGCGCATCAAACACCTGCAACAGCGTTTTACGTGCCGCGTCGTCGTTGTAGGTACGGTCGTGCTTCATTAGCGTAAGCAGTGCTTCAAGCCCTGCATCGTATTGACCATCGGCCACTTGGCGCAGGGCGCGCTGGAACTGCGCTTCGCTATCGTCGCGCTCATCCAAGGCCGCAATGTCTTCTGCAGAAAGCGCTTGTTCACTGAACGTAATGCTGGCGCGTACGCCACGTGCTGCGGGGCCATCGCGCTCTTCGGGGGGGAGATTTTCCAGCACGCTGCGCGCCTCATCTCCGCGCCCTTCAGCCACTAATACGCGGGCAAACGCCACTTGGTAGGCGTAGTGTTCCGGGTATTGCGTCACCAGGTCCTGGTAAATGCCGTGGGCTGTTACGGTGTCGCCTTGCTCAAGCGCCGCCTCGGCCTGCTCTTCAGGGCTTTCTGGTGCATCGGCTGGGGCAGGGAAGTAGCGGCCTAACCATTCACGCACCTCTTTCTCGGGCAGTGCGCCCTGAAAATTATCCACAAGGCCGCCCTGGCTCACCAGTTTAACGTCCGGTACCGCCCGCACACCCAACTGTGCAGAAATTTCCGGGTTAGCGTCTGTATTTAGCTTACCAAGCAGGAAGGTGCCCGCGTATTCGAGCGCCAGCTTCTCCAGTACCGTCAGCAGTGTGGCGCAGCTACTATCGGCTGGTGAGTAGCAGCCCAGTAGTACTGGCACTTGCATTGACGCTTCCAGCACTTGCTGAATGTTGCTCGCATCAAGTTCGACGATCACATCTTCAGGGCGCACTGGCGCACGTTCGGTGTCAGCAGTATTCGTGCTTGCGGTATCCGCTGTCAGCGGTTTGCCGGTGCGAGGATCAATGATTGACATGGGTAAGCTCAGCTTCGCAGAAAAATAATTGCTTATGATATGCAGGCAGTCACCGCCATATTCAAGCCGGAACGATGCTAATCATGTAAATCTGAAGAGAAGGCTAGGCCAAGAGGAAAAATATAGGAGCAAGCACTGCTCTAAAGGAGTCTATTAGCACTTTATATCGACAGCTCTTGAGAGTGGCTTCGACGAGACGGTGACGCCAATGCGTGCAGCGCGCGATAGCATCACCATTTAGCCTCGTAAGCGCTATCGTTAGCCTTGCTGCATTTGTTTTCCTAGCCAACTAGCGATGAGGGGTAGCATCGCTACGATCAAGAAAACACGCAGTACATGGTGGGCTGCCACCATGGCGGGATCTATGGACAACGCAAGCGCTACGACGCCAAGTTCCGGCGCCCCCCCAGGTAAATAGGATAAGAACAAAGGCGTGTTGTCCAACCCTATAATGGGCGCAAACAACAGGGCTGCAACGAAGGAGCCAAAGGTAAGGAGTACACCGATCACCGCCGCTAGCCAACCATCTTTTAAAATTTGTGGAAGGGAGTAATTCGCGAATCGCGCTCCTACTCCTGCGCCAATGACAATCTGTGCTGCGCTGGAAAGCAAGGGAGGGACATGCACCGTTAAAAGATCAGTCGCGTGCAGTAATCCCGAGCTGAGTAATGGAATCAATAGCATCGCTGAGGGAAAGTTTAATCGCCAGGCTAGCCAGCCGCTGGCTATCGCCACCAGGGCCAGGATTCCATGGTTAATAGGATCGATTGCTTCCGCGTGAGTGAAGCTTGCAAGACTAGCGTCAGCGAGGTTAATACCGGATGTCGCCTGGATGATGATGGGCGCTGCAATTAGCAATACCACTAAGCGCGCGGTATGACAAAGGGCTACGCGGCTGACTTCGGCTCGGTAATTCTCTGCCAAAACTGAAACGACTGAGAGTCCTCCGGGTATGGCGGCGAACAAAGCAGTTACTCTATCCATTTTCCCGAAGCGATAGAATATTTGATAGGCAATGAAACAAAATGCCAGCGATAACACACTCATGACAATCAGGCTTATGGTCCAGTCCCCGGCTTGTCGTACGATTTCTGGGGTAAAACTGGTTCCTAGCATCGTGCCGATAGCGACCATAGCGTAACTGCGCCAAGGGTTTGGAAAACGAGGCTGAAAAGACGTCGTCTGAGTGCACAAGAGTGATGCCGTTAGGCTGCCCAGTACCCATGGCAACGGTAGAGAGAGTGCAAAAAAAGCGAGTCCGCCTAACGTGCCGATGCCAAAGGTAATGCCTCCCCGAAGTTGAGGAGGCATTTGTTTAATTAGATTCATGGCTAGCGCGGCGGGAGCGGAAGGCTTTTAATGCGGGGGCTCCAATTAAAACAAGCAGCATTATGATGAAAAGAGCAAGAGCAATGGGCCGCTCCATCATATATTCAAAAGGTCGGCCACCGGACACCTGTAAGGTGCGCACGACTTCTCCTTCCATCATGCGGCCAAGCAGTAAACCGATGACTGTTGCCGCGACGGGATAGTTGTTTTGTCGCATGAGCCAGCCAAGTCCTGCAAATGCGGCAACTGTTAGCGGCCCAGCGATAGTGCCGGTTATGCCATAGCCGCCCCAGGCACACATTGCTAATACACTGGGCACTAGGTAAGCCAAGGGAACGCGCACCACCATGCCCAGTAAGCGCAGGCTAAGTAATCCCAGAAATGCGAGAAGTACTACTTGGCCCAGATTGCCGAGAATAATCGAATAGACGATATCGGTCTGGTCTCTTATAAACGATGGCCCACCAATAATGTTGTGAAAAGAGAATGCGGCCAGAAGCACTGCAGTCGCAGCCCCACCAGGAATGCCAAGCGCTAATAGCGCCGTCATTGAGCCTCCCTCCGAGCTGGAGTTCGCGGACTCGGCTGCCACGACACCCTCGGGTGCTCCTTGGCCGAACGCTTCAGGCGTTTTCGACGTTCGTTTGGCCTCACCATAAGAGACCAGATTAGCTACCGATGAGCCCACGCCTGGGATGGCGCCGATCACTGCGCCGATGAGGCTACCTCGTAGTAAGATGCCGGGATGGCGAAATGTCTGCCCAACGCCTTTGAGAATAAGCGCAAAAGATATATTACGTTGAGCCTCATTTTGTACCAGAAATGAGCTTCCTCTCAGGCGTAACAACTCAGAAGCGGCGAAGATGCCGATCATGGCGGGTACTACTGGGATGCCATCAAGGAGGTAGGGGTTGCCTATCGTCGTGCGCATAATACCCGTCGTGGACATACCAATTTGACTGAGCATGAGCCCCAGGAAGCCAGCCAGCAGGCCCTTGGCCATACTGCTATCGTTGAGTGTCGCGATGAGGGTTAATCCCCACAGCACCACCACGACCATTTCCAGCGGGCCTATCTTAAGTACAAAAGCAGCCAGTGGATTGATTAACAACATCAGCAGGCTATAACCCACGAAAGCGCCCACAACTGAAGCGCACAGGCCCAGGCCCAAGGCTTCATTGTGTTGTCCCTTTCGCGCCATAGGGTATCCGTCAAATGCCGTCGCAATTGACGAGGATGACCCCGGGATGTTCATAAGAATAGCGGTTACCCCGCCACCGTAGGCACCGCCAGTAAATATGGCGGTTAAAAACAGCATGGCTTGAAGAAAATCCATACCAAAGGTTACGGGCAAGAAAACGGCCATGGCCATGGAAATTTGCAGCCCGGGAATCGACCCAAAAACGAGACCGATTAATAAGCCCGGAATAACCCAAAGCCAAGGGCTTAGATCAGTAAAAAGATGGGAAAACGCCTGAGATAATGCGAATTGATCAATCATGTTAAAGCACTAGTGTGGTCATTGGGTAAGGGAAGAGAGAGCCAAAGCCCTTGACGAGAAAAACAGTAAACAAAAGTGCGTACAAAGGCGGTTGCCATTTACCTTTACTCCCACACATAAGAATGCCAACCCAGACGAAAACAAAAGTAGCAACATCGAAGCCGACATTGGTTAACGCAAAGCAGAAGACGGCAAATCCTGCGAGAAGCAGTATGTCGCCCCATAACGATGGTTTATCCGTACTGCTGGATGAGGGAGCTGGAACTGGCTTCAGCAAGATTTTAGCGACAATCCCAATGGACAGAAGGCCGATGATTATCGCGGTGGGGGCCACTACCACCAGATTGTTCAGCGTTGTGGAAGCCTGAGTAGCACTCCAGGTAATAAAGCCCGCTATAGCCAGTACAAGGCCTAACAAAAAGGCATGTGTTGCAGAAATCTTTCCTGTCACCATTTTATAGCGCCTCCACATTGAAATAATAATGGGACCAAGCGTAAGTTGGTCCCGTGACGATTAAGCGAAAAGCATTAGTGCACATGTGCCAGCATTGAAATCATTTATTCTTCTGATGTGTATTGCTTCAAAATTTCAAAGTTGGACTCAATGATCTCTGTCGTACGTTCAGGACCAAGCCACTCTGCACCAATATCCTGGGCTTCTAGTCGGCTAACGAACGCCTCATCTTGCAGCGCACTGTGATAGGCATCGACCATTTGTTGGAATGCTTCGGGGTTGCTCTCTTTAAAGTCAGCATGCGCGGCAAGGCCTCGCATTGATCCTGCAAGCACCGGAACCGGCTCGTGACCGCTCTCTTCAAGCGCTGCATTAAGCGTTGGTGCATCCCAGTCCTCCGATGCGGTATCAGCCGCGAGGGCAAGAGGACGTATATATTCCTGGATTGATAGCGTGCCGTCTGCAGCTAATACGGTCATGTCTACCTGCCCGCCAGCGACCGCCGTGCGCGCAGCGCCACCAGACTGATAGGTGACAATGTTGACGTCTGTTTTATCGAGACCAAAGGCCTCAAGAGCGAGTTCAAGGTTGATAGCGCCGGTCGAGCCAGGTACGACAGAAACTCTAAGTTTTCCTGGATTTTCCTTGGCTGCCGCCATGAAATCCGCCAGCGTTTCATAAGGCGTATCAGCATTAACGGCGAAAAGATCGTAATCATTCCACTGCCCGTTAATGAATGCGAAGTCTGACAAATCATAAGTGGCATCAAAGCCAAGAATCGCATTAGAGACGTAAGGGTGGATTGAAGAGGCAAGGAAATAGCTGCCATCAGCAGGCATGTTGTGGAAGTAAGTATGACCTACGTGACCACCGCCGCCATTCTGATTAATGACTGAAATCGGCGTGCCCAGGTCTTCCTGGAGCCGTTGAGCCAGCGCGCGAGCGGTGCGGTCAGCGGACCCGCCAGGGCCAAGCGCAACAACGAAAGTGATTTTCTGTGTTGGCCAGCTTTCCTGGGCTGCGGCGGTGAGGGGGGTAATTGCAGCTGCCAGGGAGAAACCCAGCATAGCTGTAGCGATGACTTTCTTCTTATCGATCATGGTGGTCACTCCGCTTCATCATAGACAATTGTAAGACAATCATTTGTGCGTGAATATAGAAGTACATATAGTAGTTCCTGTCAATCCTCGGATATGTAAACAAAAGATCTATTTTTTCAGATGTTTTTTGGAAATTATTGAAAATTATATAGAGTGTGTTGTCTTCGGAGGATAAATATTTTGTCTACAATAAAAGAAGAAACGCATGGTTTGGCAGCTGAGCGAGTGGCTAGTGGCTTGTACGATGAAATACTTAAAGGGCAGCTGCAGGCTGGGACTCGTCTTGGAGAGGTCGCGTTGGCTGAGCGCTTTTGTGTTAGTCGGGGGCCGGTGCGTATGGCGCTCAAAAGCCTTAGCGAGTGCGGGCTCGTTACTATCGTGCCGAACAGTGGGGCGCACGTGCGTGAAATGCGGTACGAAGATGCCCGGGCGATCTACCAGGTCAGAGCTGCTCTTGAGGCTGAAGCCGCCATGTTGGCGGCCAGTCGTGCCAATGCATCCACTGCCGATGAATACCTTACGTTACTGCAGTTACATGCCAGCCAAGTGACATCTCATCCTGAGGGAGCCTATCTTCAGGAGTCTGAGGAGTATGATTTTCATTTAATTACCGCACGAATGTCCGGTAATCCACTCATTCAGCGTTATTTAACCCACGAGCTTCGCCCGCAGCTAACCCTGTTAAGGAATAAGCATCGGCATGTTACAGGGCGTGGAAAAATCGCACTTTATGAGCACGAGCGCATAGCCTCAGCTATCTCGGAAGGTGATGTGGAGGTGGCGGGCTTATTGATGCGGCGGCATATACAGAGCAGTTGGGAAGCGCTTGAAGAGCAGTTGCCCAAGAGAGATGCCCTTAATTAAACAGTGATTGAGCGATAACCACGCGGCTTAGCAATGCTATGTCCGGCCTTGGCCTGCGCTAGAGAAGGAGTGTATATGAAGACGGTGATTCTTGATGATTGGGAAGGCTGTATGAAGGAGCACCCTGCCGTATCTCGCTTGCGCGAATTCTCTGAGGTATCGGTCTATGGTGATGTGCCTGCCTTTGAAACCCTGGTGAGCCGGCTTCAAGGGGCCGATGCGATTATCCCGCTCAGGGAGCGCACCTTGATTGATCGAGACCTTATCGCGGCTTTACCTGACCTAAAGCTGATCGCCCAAACCGGTACGGGGCTGGCTCATGTGGATAAAGAGGCAGTGGACGAAGCGGGGATTTCGATTGCAACGACGCCGGGTGGGTCTACGGCGGCGGTAACCGAGATGACCTTTGCGTTTTTACTTAATCTCACCAAGCGGATTGTTGAGGTAGATCGCCGGATGTCCACTGGAGAGTGGCCAACGATTGTTACCAGTAATTTGAGCGGTAAAACCATTGGCCTGATTGGTCTGGGCAAGATTGGTTGTACCGTGGCGAGAATGGCGCAGGCCTTTGGTATGCGAGTCATTGCATGGGGCCCCAGACTGACCCAGGAGCGAGCCGTTCAGGTGGGAGCAGAGTACGTGTCATTAGAAAGCCTGCTCACCCAAGCGGACGCCGTTAGTATCCATGTAAGGCTTGTGCCTGAAACGGAAGGGTTACTGACGACGGAGCATTTTGAGCTAATGAAGCCTGAGGCGATTCTGGTCAATACATCACGCGGGCCCATTATTGACGAAGCGGCGCTCATTGATGCTTTGCAGCGTAAGAAGATTGGTGGGGCGGGACTTGATGTTTTCTGTGAAGAGCCGCTACCGCAGCATAATGCCTTTGCGGCATTGGATAATGTCATGATAACGCCGCATATGGCATGGAAGACCGAAGAGACCTTTTCGCGTTTTCTCAATGGGTCGGTTGATAATATCCATGCGTTTTTTGTAAAGGGAGAGCCGCAAAATATCGTTAGTATTTCCCCTGACAAGAAAAAAGCAGGCGTGTAACCGGCCAATGAGTCTCGGTGCTAATTTTGAGGGCTTGGATGTACAGTTAGTTTGCCTGAGTCAGTCCGGTAAGTTGCTTATGTGGCTTGCTGGGAGCTGTGCTTTGGTTTTTCGGTAAGGGTATTCGATGTCGAGCGTCGGCGTGATGCGCTCGGCATAACGGTGTGCGGTGGCGTAGTGCTGGGGAGATGCGAAGAGGGGGTAAACGAAAAAAGGCAGATCAGTAAATAACTGATCTGCCTTTTAAAATATTGGTAGCGGGGACCGGATTTGAACCGATGACCTTCGGGTTATGAGCCCGACGAGCTACCAAGCTGCTCCACCCCGCATCAACGTGAGGCGTATTCTACGGATTTTTTGCGCCACGTCAACCCTTTGTGGCAAACAAAGCACAAAGGCTGATATTCATCGTACTGCAATATGCAAAGAGTAAAGCTATGCTTCCCATGGTCCCAATAAAAAGCTTACTGTCGGTAGGCCGCCTGACAATAAAATCGGTGGCGTGCTGTTGGTGATACAAGCGCTTGACGCTTATTCGAAATGGTTTACGGACCATAACAGTACTTAGCGTCCAAGCCATTTGTCATATCAGGGAGGTAGTCAATGGCCAATCAAGCCCCCGTCGCCTGGGTAACTGGTGGAACTGGCGGAATCGGCACGGCAATTTGTCGTTCGTTGGCAGATGCGGGTTATAGGGTAGTGGCAGGGTATAACAATCCCGAAAAAGCCAAAACCTGGCTGGACACCCAGCAAGCTGCCGGTTATCAGAGTATTACAACACTTGGAGTCGACCTGTCTGACCATAACGCATGCCTGGATGCTGCGCGTGAGATCCACGAACAGTATGGTCCAATTAGCGTGCTGGTAAACTGTGCTGGCATTACCCGCGACGGCACGATGAAAAAAATGGCCTACGAACAGTGGTATCAGGTCATCGATACCAACCTTAATAGCGTCTTTAATACGTGCCGCAGCGTGATCGAGATGATGCTCGAAAATGGCTATGGCCGAATTATTAATATCTCCTCCATCAATGGCCGTAAAGGGCAGTTTGGTCAGGTTAATTACGCTGCCGCTAAAGCCGGTATGCACGGTTTAACCATGTCGCTGGCGCAGGAAACGGCCACCAAAGGCATTACGGTAAATACCGTATCGCCTGGCTATATTGCCACTGACATGATTATGAAAATTCCGGAGCCTGTGCGTGAAGCCATTCGTGAAACGATTCCGGTGAAACGCTACGGTACGCCGGAAGAGATTGGTCGCTTGGTGACGTTCCTTGCCGATAAAGAGTCTGGCTTTATTACCGGCGCCAACATCGATATTAACGGTGGGCAATTTATGGGCTAGGCCACCCATGCCTACGCGACGGCTTATTCCTCACAAGGGAGCATGCAAAACGGGAGGCGAATCGCCTCCCGTTGTGTTGTTGTCGCATTGATGGGGCGATCAGGGGGGCGGAATATGCCCCAGGTCGCGCAATAAGCTATCCAGTTCCCTGGCTTCTTTTTCCCACTGCGCTATCGATACCGGGCCAAGCGCTAATAGCGCGGCTAAGACATCGATAATTTCTTCTTCGCGACTACGCTCCTGGCGAATTCCTTCATTCAAGCGCTCTACCTGAATCGCCAAGCGCAAAGGCTCGTCGCTTTGCCGGATGCTGCCGCTGGTTAATAAAGACAGATGCACCCGCAGCCGAGAAATGGCGTCTGCCCGTGCTGCCTCATCGTCCAGCGACAAAGGGAGTGGCGTGGATTGACGCTGGTGGTTACGCGTCTGATGCGCCTCGACAAATACGCTGGGAAGCGGCGTGCTGATGATATTGTCAGCGTTAATAATTTCCGCGGCCCCGCCGTCCAGATAGCGCTGATCGGCGGCCAGGTGTGCGTTAACGAGCGGTAAAATAAGCTGCCATTGCTGAACGGTATCCGCAATCTTCAGACGACTCAAACGCTCGCGCTTGGCGCGCACAATACCGCTTAAGCGACGCTGCATGCCTTCGCTACGCCGGTTTCGCGGCAGTGGCTCAAGCTGGCTGACCTGGTTCAAAAAGTCGTCCAGCGTGCTGGTTTCATTGGCGGTAGTGGGTTGCCAGCTGTCCATTTGATCGATAAGTATTTGCATGGCTTCAAGCTGCTGTTGCTGATGGGCAGCCTGCTCACTCTTGTAGGCTTCGCGCTGAGCAAACAGCTGATCGCACTCGTGCCGGAACGCCTTCCAAAGGGTTTGTTCCGCCCCTTTGGGTGCGCGCCCTAACTGACGCCAGTGCTGCTGTAGTTGCTTGGTTTGTGTAATGCGTTGAGCCAAAGGCTGTTGCTGGTCGTGACGAAGCGCCCGCACTTCTTCAATGAGCGCCTGCTTTTGAGAGGCGATCTGCTCGGCCCGCTGATCAATTAATGTTTGCAACTGATGGCGGATTTTTCCAAACCGCTGACCAACGGCCTCAGAGCGCTCGCGAGGCACCGGTGAGTAGTGGCGCCATTGATGGCGTGCCTTGTCGCGAATTTCACGTAGTACATCCGGGTCGGCGTCCTCTGCTGGCTGGGAGAGCAGTGTTTCAAGCTGTTCACACAGCTGCTCGCGGGCCTGCAGGTTTGCTTCACGCTCCTGACCTAGTTGGTCGCGCCATGGGGCTAACCGCTCGTGGATGCGGTCAGATGCGGCACGAAAGCGCGCGGACTGTTCGCGATTGGCGGCGGCATCGCCCAGCGACTTCCACTCTTTCACTAGCTGGCGGTGGTGGCGGTCAAGCGCGGTTTCCGCCATGTGCGGGTCGTTGGCCAGTGCTTCAATGCTTGAGCATAACTGCTCGCGCTTGGGCCCTGCGACAAAGCCGCGCCAATCGCGTAGCTCGGCAAGGCGCGCGCCGGACTGCTTGAAGCGTGCCTTCAGCGGCTTGGCTCCCTCCATTTGCAGGGCTTCGATTTGCGGCTTTAAGCGCTGGTGAAGATGGCTGGCACTTTTGAAGGCGCCACGCTCAAGTAGGTGCTCAAAGCTATCGAGTTCTGCTTCATAAGTGCTTAATGAAACCGAGGTGTGTGGGGTAGCTGCCGGTGTGTGAGACTCGCTGGCAAGTGTTGCTTGAGCGCGCTGTATCAACGCAGGCGGCGTAAATGCTTCTGGCCAGTAGCATTCGTTCAGCAGGCGACGCATGACGTGGTGGTCATTATCCGCAAGCGCTTGCTCAAGCGCGACATTAACACCTTGCCAGCGCTGCCAGGCATCCAGACACTGCTCATATTGAATAATGGCTTGCGTGTAGCGTTGGCTTGCAGGTTCGCTGGGCGAGTGTACGTCCGAGAGTGCTTGCCAGCGTTGGCTGAAAAGTTGGCGTTGGGCACGCAGGCTGTCAATATCCTGAACGGTCAGCTCGGTAGCATGATGAAGGCTTTCAAGCGTCTCCTCTAGCCCATCAAGCAGCTGATCACGTGTCTGATCCGCTTCCTCTCGGCGGGCAAGGCTCTGCTGGCGAGCCTGCTCCTGCGTTTCATGGTCGTGAAGCGTTTTACGACAGCCCAGCATGGCTTGATGAAAGCGCTGCTCTTGCTCGGCGCTGGGCGGGGGCGTCAGGTTCTTCCATTCGCGCTCTAAATGGCGAAAGCGACCGCCATATAGCGGCTCCCAAGGCGCGCGAGCCTGCTGTTCCATCTGGTGAAGAAGATGCTCCAGCTGCTGCTGTTGGCGAGCCAGCCATTCGGCATCGGTTCGCTGCTGGCCGAGTTTTTCGCGGGCAAGGCGAGTTACATAACGATCACGTCGCGCATCTTTAAGCAGGCGCTTTAGGCCCTCTTCTGTCTCAATGCGCTCGGCGGCGCGATGACGAACAGCCGCGACACCGTTTTGGCACGCTTGCTTAATCAAGTCGTCTTCACGGGTTAGTCGGGCAAGAGCGGTCAGGCGCAGATCAAGGTTGTCGCCTTGCAAGACAATCACGTTTAAAAGCCGCGGCTCGTCCAGCCCTTCCACCAGGGCTTGGCGTTGTTGCAGTTCGGTACTGCCTTCAAGACCGCTAAGCCGCTGGCTCACGGCATTGAACCATGCCTCTTGCTGGCTGTGGTCAGGGTAGCCCGCCACCAATCCTTCGACATCATCCAGCGCGAGCAGGGCCGCCAAGCGGATGCTGCTGTCACTATCGTGCGCGAGTGCTTGCAGCGCTTCGCGCTGTTCAGCCTGGTGGGGGTCAAGTCGAGAGAGGGCCTGTCGGCGTACCTCGGGGTCGGGGTGTTGCCAACGAGGAGCGAACAGGCGTCTTAACAGTCCGTGCATGGATCATCCTGCGTAGAGGTGCGTAGCATGAAAAAAATTAGCCATTATTGAACAGCGGTTGCAGTCACTGGCGCTGTCGCTTAGCTTTGCCTTACCAGGGTGTAATAGAAATTGATTCTTCACACCCAAAGGCGCCAAATTGCGCTACCTTTATCTTACCTGAACATGACATGGAGTTCGGCTATGAGCCTCAACGCCGATAGTGCCAACATGGCATTTACCTTTAAAGGCGGCATGCTGCCGATGACCGTCATGGAATTAAGTAGCGCTGACCCTGAGCATATCCGGCGGCAGTTGGCCGGTAAACTGTCTCAGTCTCCTGCCTTCTTCCAGCATACACCGGTTGTGCTAAGCGTGGAAAAGCTTGATGAGCCTCATTTGGCTTTGGAAAGAATATGCGCCGTTTGCCGGGATCACAAACTTTTACCCGTTGCGGTGCGCGGCGGTTCAGAGCCGGTACGCCAGTCGGCTTGGGCATTGGGGCTTGGGTGGTTTGCACCTGTAGAGGAGACGCGCGCTCGGGCACTGGAGAGCGTCAGCAGCAAAGAGGAAGCCTCAAAAAACAATGCCTCTGACGACGACCGTATTGAGGCACACGCCAAGAGTGCGGCAACACGGCTTTATCGCGGTACCGTTCGTTCAGGCCAGCAGGTCAGTGCATCGGATGGGGATCTGATCGTTATTGGTGCCGTCAATGCGGGGGCAGAAGTACTAGCAGCAGGTAGTATTCATATTTACGGTGCTCTGCGGGGGCGGGCGCTGGCAGGTATTCATGGTAATACTCAGGCCGGTATTTACTGCCGCGAGCTTGAGGCTGAGCTGCTTTCGGTGGCTGGGAATTACAAACGCCTCGAAGATGTTGATCCCCGGCTTTTGGGCCGCGCCGCAGAAGTTCATTTTATAAGAGAGCAGCTTGAAATTAAGCCGTTGGGTTGATGCTTTCAACGTAGCGTGCATCCATGCTTAATGCTTAGCGACGCTGCCTTGCCTATCCGTTACAGTAGGGCTTTTGTGACATTGACGTTCCCGTTATTCGTTCAGCGTCATGCGCTCGCGATGAACGACTTCAAGAAGGAAGTGAATCTTGGCTAAAATTATTGTTGTGACCTCAGGTAAAGGGGGGGTCGGTAAAACCACTAGCGCTGCAGCAATCTCAACAGGTCTGGCCCTGCGTGGTAAAAAAACCGTGGTCATTGATTTTGATGTAGGGCTTCGAAACCTTGACCTGATTATGGGATGCGAGCGTCGTGTAGTGTATGACCTTGTAAATGTTATACAGGGCGAAGCCGGCCTTAACCAGGCGTTGATCCGTGATAAGCGTGTTGAAAATCTGTATATCCTGCCCGCTTCACAAACCCGGGATAAAGATGCGCTAACCCAGGAAGGGGTGGCGGAGGTCTTGGAAAAGCTTCGAGAAGAATTTGACTTTATTATCTGTGACTCGCCTGCTGGTATTGAGCGTGGTGCGCAGCTTGCCATGTATTTTGCCGACGAAGCGATTGTGGTCACCAACCCGGAAGTCTCATCGGTACGCGATTCTGACCGTATTTTGGGCCTTTTGGCATCAAAAACCCGGCGTGCTGAGCAGGGTGGTGATCCGATTAAAGAGCACCTGCTCGTTACTCGCTATAACCCTGAACGGGTGACCTCCGGGGATATGCTTACCCTTGAGGATATTCGTGAAATTCTGGCCATTCATTTACTGGGCCTGATTCCTGAGTCCGAAGCTGTGCTTCGCGCCTCGAACCAAGGGGTGCCGGTCACTCACGATGCATCAAGTGATGCAGGTCAGGCGTATACGGATACCGTTTCACGTCTGCTGGGTGAGGAGATTCCGTTACGTTTTCATGAGGTGCAGCGCAAAAGTCTGCTTAGCCGTATGTTTGGAGGTAACCGTCGATGAAACTCTTGGAATTCTTGAAGCGTGAGCGCAAGAAATCCGCCTCGGTGGCCAAAGAACGGTTACAAATCATCGTGGCGCATCAGCGAAGCCAGCGTGGTCAGCCTGACTACATGCCGCTACTTGAGCGCGAACTGCTCGAAGTTATTCGTCGCTATGTACATGTTGACGACAATGCCATTCAGATTTCGCTGGATAGCGAAGATAACTGCTCAGTACTTGAGCTGAATGTGACGTTGCCCAAAAGCTGACAAGACAGGAGGGCAACAGGCGGCGAGAAAGGCGCTGGGTGTGCTAGGCTAGGGTTTTTGCTGCCTTGCGGAGTGCTTGTTCATGGCGCCACCTAATGCCGCCCCTGCCAGTTTTTTGTGGCATGACTATGAAACATTCGGGGCCGATCCGCGTCGAGATCGGCCCGCTCAATTTGCTGCGCTGCGTACCGATGCGGACTTAAACGAGATCGGTGAGCCTATCGAGCTCTACTGCAAGCCAGCAGACGATTACCTGCCTCATCCTGCTGCGTGTTTGATTACCGGGATTACCCCACAAAAAGCGCGACGTCACGGTCTGCCTGAAGCGCAGTTTGCCAGTGAAGTGCAGCGCCACATGAGCGAGCCGGGCACCTGTGTTGCGGGATACAACAGCTTACGCTTTGATGATGAAGTGTCTCGTCACCTGTTCTATCGCAACCTGATCGACCCCTACGCCCGCGAATGGCAAAACGGTAACTCCCGTTGGGATTTAATTGATGTGGTGCGCGCATTTTATGCGCTACGCCCGGATGGCATTGAGTGGCCGCTACGTGAAGATGGTGCGCCAAGCTTTAAGCTTGAGCATTTAACCAAAGCCAACGGGATTGAGCATGAAGGTGCGCATGACGCGGTGGCCGACGTTCGGGCAACCATTGCCCTGGCGCGACTGCTCAAAACGCGTAACCCTAAGCTCTTCGATTACTTGCTTGGCCTGCGCGGCAAACGCGCGGTTGCCCAGCAGCTTGACCTGCCTAATGCCAAGCCGCTTTTGCACATTTCCCGCCGCTACCCGGCCAGCCGTGGTTGCAGCGCCCTGGTAATGCCGTTAGCTGAGCACCCTACCAACCCTAATGGGATGATCGTGTACGACCTGAGTGTTGATCCAAGCGACTTTCTTACGCTTTCGCCTGAGCAAATACGCGAGCGCGTCTTTGTCAGTCAGCAGGATTTAGCGGAAGGTGAGGCGCGTATTCCACTCAAGGTCATTCATATCAACCGTTGCCCGGTGATCTTTCCATCGAGTGTGCTCAAGGACATAGAGGGGCCGCAAAAAGGAGCGTATGGCGCGATTGTTGAGCGCCTTGGGTTGGATATTGCAACGTGCCGCCAGCACTGGAAAACCTTGCGCAGCGCCCAGGGAGTGACGCCTAAAGTGGCCGAGGTCTTTAAGACCAACTTTGATGACGCACCCCACGACCCTGACATGATGCTTTACTCCGGCAGCTTCTTTTCCGCCGCCGACCGGCAGCAGATGGAGCAGGTGCGTGAGATGGAACCCTGGGATCTGGTAGGGCAACGGTTTGCCTTTCAGGATCCGCGTCTTGAGGAGATGCTGTTTCGCTATCGGGCGCGTAGCTACCCTGACACGCTGGAAGGTGACGAGCGCGAGCAGTGGGAGGCGTTTCGCTGGATGCGAATTAATGATCCGGCGATGTCCGGCTTTACGCTTAAGGCCTTTGCTCGAGAGATCGAGCGCTACAATCAGCAGCCGCTCAGCGAGCGTGAGCGGCAGATCCTTGAAGAACTGGTGATGTTTGTCGAGGCCATGATGCCCGCCCAGGCGTTCGATGCCTGAGCGGCACATTCATTTACGGAGTGTTGCGCTGGGTAAACGGCGTTAGTGCTTCGCGGTAAGGCGTTACATCGCTGGGCTCATCACCCGGGTTGAAGCGTATATCAAGCTGGTGGCCAAGTAGCTCTGGCCATGCAGCTTGAATATCCGCAGCGCTAACCTCAAGTGCCAGGTTGGCCAGCTCTTCACGACGGTCAAAGCGGATCTCATCCAGCGCGGTGGCCTGCCAGTAACGGTTGGCCATGCCCGCAAGGCTGGTATCACGCTCGCTCAGACTGGCATGGACCGCTTTGCGATAGGCGTCGAGTTCAGCATCGTCGAGTTGCTTAAGTGCTTCGCCAGCGTCAGCTAAAAAGGCATCCATGTGCGCAGCGACCGTTTCGCTGTCCACATCCGGCGATTGAACGAGTAGTGCAATGCCAGGTGCCTCAAGCAGGGGTGAATAACCCGCGTTCACAATATAGCCCAGCTGTTCTTCCGTGCGCAGCTGTTGATAAAAGGGCGTCTCCAGCCACTGGGCAATCACACTAATGGTTGCTTGTTCTTTAGCGCTCTGGTCGCGCCCTTGTAAGTAACGCAGCACCAGGGACTCGTCGCGGGTGCTGTGCGGGTGCAGTACGCTGGAAGTCGTGTCAATGGCCAGCGGGCTAAGCGTTGGAATATCTTCTCGCGTCAAGCCTGGGCGCAGTTTGCTGCGCACCCGCTCGGCTTGTTCCTGGGCGAGTGCTTTATCCAGGTTGCCAATCGCCATGGCGTCGATATAGAGCCCGCCCAAAAAGTGCTTACGGAAGTTCTCAAGGTGCTGCTGGTCAAGGCGCTGACTGGCGTCAAGTAGTTCGGCTGTCGACCAGCGTGGGGTCAGCAGTGCTTCACCCAGCGTGCGGCTTGCCTGGCCATAAAGCGATGATTGCGGCGCATTAACCAGCTCTCTCTGCAGCTGATATTGCACGCGATCAAAGGCGCCTTCGCTAATCTCAGCCGTTTTAAGCTGATCAATGGCTTGCTCAATAAGCGGTGTCTGACCATCACGCCAACCGGAAAATGATAGCGTCATCCCACGTGCGTGCGGGTAGGCGCTAAACGACTGACCGGCCATCCATGCGGGATAAAGTGATTCATTCAAGCTGTCGTTTAGCCACCCAGCCAGCAACTGCGTCAGTACGACCTCTTCGGCCGAATAGCTGGCGTCGGGATACTGCAAACTGACCCGCCACTCAACGCTTGGTGTATTAAAGCGTGAGTCCTGCATGTGCCAAACCTTAAAGAATGGCGTGTCGATCATTAGGCTTGGGTGCTCGTCCTGGCCTTCAATAAGGGCAAGGTCGCTGGCAATAAAGGGGTTGGGTTCAGGCAGGGCCAAACCTTCAAGCGCGAGACCTTCTTGAACAGGCGGTTGTTCTCGCCACTGGGTCGAGAACCAGGGCGAAACCGTGTCACTTTCCACCTCGGGCGCAGAGTAAAAGCGCAGCATGTTGTCCGGCGTTAACGCAGCCAGATACGCTTGCTGGCGCTCAGTGTCCGGTGCATCCATGCGATACGCGGCATACTGCACATCCTCAACCGGGTAGCGGGACAAATTCATGGCGAGCTGAGTGGCTTCCTGCTGGGGTGCGCCGTGCTGTTGAAAACGAAATGCCTGCTCGCTCAAATCGCGCAGTTCAGTATAGCGCCAGTCAGCCAACCCATCGTCACGCAGCTGATCAATGGCGGCAAATAGCGTAGCCTGGATATCATCAAGCCGCTCGGCACCGGCAGGCGTCAGGCTAATGGAAACCGTAAACAGGGCGTCCTGACCATCACCGCGCTGAACACCTGCGGACAGGCCGTCGGCCAAACCTGCATTACGCAGTACCGCCAAAAGGCTGCCATCCCCTTCATCGCCCAGCAAATGCGACATTAAATGAGTGGGTTTTGCGTGGTACTCATTTTCGGGGTCAGGGATGGGGAAGTAAAAACGCAGCTGGCGGCGATCTTGCAGTGACTGACGCTCAACGTAGCGTGGCAGGGTATCGGTATCTACCAGCGGTGCATCAATCGTAGGAACGCTCAGGCCATTGTCAGGAATATCCGCAAAACGCTCCACCACCCACTCTTCGAGTGTATCAAGCGACTGAGGGGCAACGACGGCCAGGTTCATTACGTTGGCATCGTAATGTTGGTGATAAAAATCGATGACACGTTCGCGTAGCGTCGCTTCTCCCGCCGGTGGGCTGGCTAACGTCTCGCGGCTGCCAACGGCAAATCCTGTGGTGGCATTGTCAGGGTTGAGCAATTGGTTAAGCACGTCGTTTTCGCGTCGGGACTCATCGCGAATTCTTGCCATGTACTCAGAATGAACGATATTGCGCTCGCTCTCTAAATGGTCGGCATTAAACAGCGGTGACAGGAAAAACTCGCTAAAGCGATCAAGCGCTTCCGGCAGAGCGGAGGGCTCGATATCAAAAAAATAGTTGGTATCTTGCTGAGCGGTAAAGGCGTTATGGGAGCCCGCGTGGTCAGAAATAAAGCGCTGATAGGCGTCTGGAGCGGGATACGCCTCGGTACCCAGGAACAGCATGTGTTCAAGGAAATGAGCAAGCCCTTGCAGGTCATCTGGATCCTGGGCGCTACCGACTCGGACGTTCATGGATGCAGCGGCTTTATCGGCGTCAGGATCGCTTACCAATAGCGCTTGTAGACCATTTTCAAGCGTCAGCACGCGATAGTCGCGACTGTCAAAGGGGCTGGCAATCGGGATGACAATGTCTTCTATCGGGTCATCACCAGCGGCCAGCACGCCGGGAGAAAACCATACGGAGCTGAGCACCGCTGCCAGTACAACGCGCGAATAAAATAGTCTACTTTTCGGTCGTAACATTACGGCTCCTGTGGGACGGTCCATTGCAGCATTGGCCCAACCGGGTGGGCGCAAGCGGCTGATTGATAGGCAGGATTGTTGACATGCTTGGATACTGGAAACGCACCTAATAGTTCCAAGGGCGCGGGTGTTAATAACGTTTTAACGGTTTCCAAAGGGCTGTCGGGGTCAAGCCATGTGGTCAACGCATGAGGGGGAATGACCGCCGGCAATCGGTCGCTAAGCGGTGCCAGGCATGCGTTGGCCGGTACGCTAATCAGTGCTGTTGAGTCAGTAAACGCGGTAAGCGTTGTATGGTAGCGACACCATAACGCACCGAGCAGTAAGGGCGCGCGCCTCACCTCTGTGACCAGATAAGGCTGTTTGTGTCGCGGCAGTGCTTTCCAAACGTAAAAACCGCTGACAGGAATAACGCAGCGACGAGCCTGAAACGCTTCATGGAACATGGCTTTTGAACTGAGTGTCTCAGCTCTAGCGCAGTGTGGAGCGTGATCCAGCACCGTTAACCACGGGGGGGTTAACCCCCAAAAAACTGATTCGAGCTGCAATTCACCTTGGGCTAAACGAATAGCCGAAACGGGTTGGCGGGGTGCCAGATTGGGGGATTCCACCAGCGCGGATGTCGCCTTGAGTGAGGGCAGAAGACGCTTGAGCGGTAAGTTGTGTACATGTAGGCGTCCGGTCATGCCAGTCTCCTTAAGCAGAATCGGCTCAATCATGTCATGGGAGAGATTACAGATGCACAAGAATGCGCTAAATGTGGCGTTTTAGTGTCGAAAACAGTGTTCGATATAAGGTATCCTATATTACCCCTTGCTCACGCTAAAGCGCTGTGAGGCATTCTTTCTTGTTATTCGTTGACCTGAAGAGATCGCCATGGCCCGTCCTAGACAGCATGCGCCCGATGCCCTCCATGCGCAGGTCATGAAAGCTTGTGATGATTGGTTGGCTGTACAGTCAGTCCACGATTTATCCCTGCGTGCCCTGGCTAGAGAGGTTGGCTGTGCGCCCAGTACGCTGCTTAAACTTTACGGCAGCTTTAACAACTTATTGCAGCACGTTAACGTCGAGACGTTGGCGGGCTTGAAGCAGACCATTACGTCATTATCGGCAGACGCGCCAGAGCCTTGGCTGCGTGCGCTGGCGCATGCGTACTGGCACTTCGCCGAGCAAGACTGCTACCGCTGGAAGCTGCTGTTTGATTATCCTTTGGCGCAAGAAGGGGAGCTTGATCAGCGTCAAAGCCATCTCATTGAAGCGCTGTTTACCCAGGTGGAATCCGCTCTCAAAGAGTATCAGCCCACGCTTGACGATCTCGAAGCTCGGCGTCTGGGGCGCACGCTATGGGGCAGCGTACATGGGCTTGTACAGCTGGGCTTAAATGAACGCTTGGGGTATTGGCAAGGCCAGCAGCTTAAAGTGGATGAACTGCTGGATCAGTTGGTCAGTACGGTGCTGGCAGGGCTTCGGCGCCGGGAGCCGGCGTCGTGAGATGGTGGATCAACGCTGTCCGCAAAGTGCTGCGTAGCCTGATTTATCTGGCTATGCGACTTTGCTATCGCTTGCATGTGCATGGGCGTTATCACCTCCCCAAACGTGGCGGTGCGCTGGTTGTGTGCAATCACGTAAGCTTTATGGATGCTCTGGTCCTGGGGGGCGGCAGCCCTCGGCCACTGCGTTTTGTTATGGATCAGCCAATTTTCGATTCGCCCTGGCTCAAGTGGTGGTTTCAGCTTGTCGGCGCTATTCCCATTGAGTCCGAGCGGCGTAGCCCCGGCGCCTTGCGGCGTACGCTGGATGAAGTGAGCCAGGCACTGCGCCGTGGGGAAGTCGTTATGGTATTTCCGGAAGGGCGGTTAACGCCAGACGGTGATATCCATACCTTCAGACGCGGGCTGGAAACTATTCTGGCACGCGATAATGTGCCGGTGATTCCTGCCGGGCTGGCAGGCTTGTGGGGTTCCTGGACATCACACTACAACGGTAAAGCGCTGAAAAAGTGGCCAAGCCGCTTTAGGGCGCCGGTTAGCCTGCATTTTGGCCCACCCATTAATGTGCAAGAGGTGGATGGGGTTACGCTGCGTAGCTATTTGGAAACGCGGGTGCGAGCGCTAAAAGTGGCCGCCGATAAAGATATTGACGCGCGCTAACGCGCTTCAGCGCTACTTGTTCATGTCGTCCCCAGTGCTGTCCATTTCAAGTGCTAGCCATCTCAAACGCTATCTGTCTCAAGTGCTGTCAGGGTTGGCGTCTTGGAAGACGCACGTTTTGCCAGCAGCGGGCAGAGGTGATCAGGTTGTCGCGGATCTCCAGTATTTCCATACGGATATTGTTAATTTGCAGGCTGGCGGGGCCTTCGGGGAACGCTTCAAGGTGCTCTAAAATCAACCCGTTTAGGGTCTTGGGGCCATCGGTTGGTAAGTGCCACCCCAGCATTTTATTGATTTCACGGATGTTAGCCGTACCCTCAATGACATGGCTGCCGTCGTCCTGCTGATGAATCTCTTCATCTTCCGATACGTCCGTGGTGAACTCGCCAACGATCTCTTCCAGAATATCTTCAAGCGTTACCAACCCTTCGACATCGCCATACTCATCTACCACGATACCGATACGCCGCTTCTGCTTTTGAAAGTTAAGCAGTTGGGTATGAAGCGGTGTGGACTCAGGAATAAAGTAGGGTTCGCGTGCTTCCTGGACAATGGCCGCCTTGGTGACTTCGTCACGGGATAAAAAGCGCGCGGCATTGCGCAAGTGCAGCATGCCGATGATGTTATTGATGTCGCCTTTATAAACCGGTAAGCGGGTGTGCTGGCTGGTACGAATTTGGGTCAGAATATCTTCCAACGAGTCGTCCAGGTCTATCCCCAGCACTTCATGGCGCGGCACCATAATGTCGTTGACCGTGACATTCTCAAGGTCCAGGATCGACAGCAGCATGGCCCGGTGGCGGTAGGGAATCAGCGTACCCGCCTCATGTACCACGGTACGCAGCTCGTCGCGGGTAAGGTTGTCGCCGCCATTCTCCACGCTTTTCACGCCCAGTAGGCGCAGTAGGCCGTTCGAGATCATATTCACCAGCCACACCAGCGGATAAAGCAGCTTCAAAAGCGGCTCCAGCGCCATAGAGCTGGGGTAGGCAATACGCTCAGGTTTAATCGCCGCGTAGGTTTTGGGGGTAACCTCGGAAAAAATTAAAATAGTAATCGTTAAAATGGCAGTAGAAATCGCCGGGCCTGATACTTCGCCGAAAAAGTGAATAGCGATGATAGTCGCAATGGATGCCGCAAGGTTATTGACGAAATTGTTGCCGATTAGAATGACGCCAATCAAGCGGTCAGGGCGGGTAAGCAGGCGCATGACCCGTTTGGCGCGCCGATCACCGCTGTTGGCTTGATGGCTCAGGCGATAACGATTAATCGACATCATGCCGGTTTCAGAGCTGGAGAAAAAAGCCGATAGCAGTACTAGTAAGCCAAGAAGGCCGAATAGTAATCCCAAGGGGAAGTCGTCGCTCAAGTCGAAAATTCCTTTATGCCGTATCAAGCACGGTTTGTAGAAGCTAGAAGAAGGTGTGTCAAGACAGTCATAGCCGTGTATATGGGCTTAGCGATTGAGCAGTATCTCAAGCACAAACTTACTGCCAAAGTAGGCCAGTATCAAAAGCGTGCAACCACCCAGCGTCCACCGTACTGCGCGCATGCCGCGCCAACCGAAACGATAGCGGCCAATGAGTAGGGTTGTGAAAATAACCCACGCACCTAACGAGAGAACGGTTTTATGTAATAAATGCTGGGCAAAAATATTATCAAGAAAGATAAAGCCGCTCACAATCGAGAGCGTTAGTAGCAAAATGCCTGCCCAGACCAACTCAAACAGGACGCGTTCCATCGTGGTTAACGGAGGAAGCGACTGCACGATGCCGCGAATATGGTGATGGCGTAGCGCCTGGTTTTGTAATCCCACCAGGATTGCCTGTATCGCCGCAATTGCGAGCATGGCAAACGCCAGCGCGGAGCTAATGGCATGCAGTAGAATGCCGGGTGTCAGGCCCGTGTGGCTAGTGTGGCTGGGGAGCCAGGTGGCGGTAATCAGCGCGACACCCGCTAAAGGAAAGAGAACGATGCCGACGTTAAGCACTGGCTTGAAAAGGCTCGCTATCAACAGCACATTAACGGCGACCGCCATGAAAAGCGTCGCGCTGGTGGTAAACCCAGGCAGAAGGCCTGGGGATTGCCCCATCAGTTGGACGACCACCGGGATATGGAGCAATAGGCCCAAGGCACCCAGCAGGCGCACCATGCTTTGGCGTGGCGGCACGCGGCGAAAAAGGGTCATGCCCTGCCAAGTGGCAGCAGCAACATAGAGTACAAAAGCGATCGTGGCGAAAGGCAGCGCCTGCATGATGCTATCCGTGTGCGCATTTCGCGCGTTGCAGTAAAAAACAGTTAAGTTAACGTGTACCGACTACTATAACCAATCAAAGCAGTATCGCACAGCCATCGTTAGCCCGCGCGGACAGTCATGGAGACTCAAGGCGTGAGCGCGTATAATCCATGTACATCAGTCTAGGGGCGTAGGCCCGGCGACAGCGACGGAGGCAGAGAGGCCCCATGTTTCAGAATCTCAGTGAGCGTCTTTCCCAGACGTTGAAGTCGATCAAAGGTCAGGCGCGCCTGACCGACGACAATATCAAAGATACCCTGCGCGAAGTGCGCAAAGCGCTGCTTGAAGCCGACGTAGCGCTGCCGGTCGTCAAGGCCTTTATCGAACGCGTTCGCGAGCGGGCGGTTGGGCAAGAGGTGTCCAAGAGCCTGTCGCCCGGTCAGCAGTTCGTCAAAATCGTCCAGCAGGAGCTGGAAGCCATTATGGGCGAGGCCAACGAAGGCCTAACCCTCAAAGGCTCGCCAGCCGTTGTGTTGATGGCCGGTTTGCAAGGGGCGGGTAAAACCACGTCGGTAGCCAAACTTGCCCGCTACCTGCGCGAACGCGAGAAGAAAAAAGTCCTGGTGGTGTCGGCCGACGTTTATCGCCCGGCAGCCATCGACCAGTTGGAGACGCTGGCTAAAGAGGTCGAAGTCGACTTCTTCCCGTCGCGCTCTGACCAGAAGCCTGTTGATATTGCCGAAGCGGCGATCAAGCACGCCAAAATCCAGTTCCACGATGTGGTGCTGGTAGATACCGCGGGTCGCTTGGCAATTGATGAAGCCATGATGGCGGAGATCCAGGCGCTGCATAAGGCGATCTCACCGCAAGAAACGCTGTTCGTCGTCGATGCGATGACTGGCCAGGATGCGGTTAATACCGCGAAAGCATTCCACGATGCGCTGCCGCTGACCGGGGTTATCTTAACCAAGGCTGATGGTGATGCGCGTGGCGGTGCGGCGCTGTCGGTACGTCATATTACTGGTAAGCCCATCAAGTTTATGGGGGTGGGCGAGAAAGTTGACGCTCTGGAGCCCTTCCACCCGGATCGTGTGGCATCACGTATCCTCGGCATGGGCGACATGCTGTCGCTGATCGAGGAAGCCGAGCGCACGGTTGATAAAGACAAAGCTACCAAGCTAGCCAGCAAGGTTAAAAAAGGCGATGGCTTTGATCTGGAAGACTTCCGCGACCAATTGCAACAGCTCAAAAAGATGGGCGGCATGGGTGGTCTTCTGGGCAAACTGCCTGGCATGGGGCAAATGGCCGAAATGGCTCAAGGCCCTGGGCCTGAGAAAGAGCTGGGCAAGCTTGAAGCGCTGATCAACTCCATGACGCCCAAGGAGCGCCGCGCGCCGGATATCATCAACGGCTCGCGCAAGCGCAGGATTGCCGCCGGTGCTGGCCTGCAGGTGCCCGACCTGAACCGTCTGCTCAAGCAGCACAAGCAGATGCAGAAGATGATGAAGAAAGCGGGCAAGAAAGGCGGCATGCAGAAAATGATGCGCGGCATGTCCGGCATGATGGGCGGCGGCGGAGGCCCTGGCGGCCCAGGTGGAATGGGCGGCATGGGCGGTGGCGGTATGGGTGGCCCCGGTGGCCTGCCCTGGCGCTAAGCACACGCTTGGAACCTGGTAGCGGGCCAATTAAAGGCCCGTACGCTTTAAAAGCCAGCACCCTTCGGTGCTGGCTTTTAGGTTATATGGCGCAGGTGAACCAGAACGCTGCCATCTGGCTGGCAGTCATGTAGCGGATAGCTGTAAGGCACATCGCTGAGTGTCGGCTTCGCCTGACTGCCCGGCACCAGGTTGTATTGAAACGCAGGGCTGCCCGCAATGGCGCTGTAGTGTTGTCCCCACAAGGTGTGGAAGGGCTGATGAATATGCCCACATAAAATGCGTTTGGGAGACGCACTGATAATAGCCTCGAAACGCTCTCGGCCCTCGATCAGGCTGTAGTCATCCCAGTGAGGGTTGCCCGTCATAAAGGGCGGGTGATGCATCACCAGAAACGTTAGCGGCTTGGTGTGCCCAAGCTGGTTTTCCAGCCAATCCAGGCGTTCGCTACATAGCGCGCCCTGGGGTTTGCCAGCAATAATTGAGTCCAGGCCCAGTAACGTGACACCGTCTGCCTCTACTCTGGAGTGTAGAAACTTGCCTGGCTGCAAGCCCGAAAGTCGGTCGCCCAGCACTGCGCGCATGGCTTCACGCCGGTCGTGGTTGCCCGGGACGGCCAGAATGGGCATTTCCAGTGGTGCCAGCAAGCGGCGAATCAGTCGATAGTCGTCTTCGGTCCCGCCGTCGGCCAGGTCACCGCTGATCACAATAAGATCGGGCGGTGGGCTAAGCGACACAAGGTCGCTCACGATACGTTCAACCACGTGGGCGATATCCAAACGTGACTCGCCGGTTTCAGACTGCGTAGTAAACACATGAAGGTCAGATAAATGGGCAATCAGCATGCACAAAACTCGATAACGTGACGCGGGCCGTTAACGGCCCACGCGTGACAGGACATCGGCTTTTAGAAAACGCTCGATGACCAACATGAAGCCGACCGATGGGATCAGCAAAATCAACGCGGTGATGGCCGCCACCTGATAGTTGCCACCCATGGAGGCGTTAAACATCAACAGTGGCAGCGTGGTGATTTCCGGTGCGCCGACAAAAAACGTCCCAGTGAACTCATCAATGCTGTCGAGGAATACGAAGATGGACGCGGCAAGCAGGCCAGGTAGCGCCTGGGGCAGGGTGATACCGGCAAACGTACGCAGCGGAGAGGCGCCCAGGTTGCGGGCGGCTTCTTCCAGCGAGCGGTCCACCGTAGAGAATGCGGCGGTCGCGATCCAAACGGCATATACAAGGCCCGGAAGCGAATGCACCAGCACTACGCCAATTAACGTGCCGTTGAGCCCCCACTGATAAAAAATGGCGGCGATATTGACGAAAATCGGCAGATTGGGAAATGCCTGGGGCAATAAAAAAAACAGCATAATCACATTACGCGCGGGTAACGCCTGACGTGCCAAGGCGTAGCCTGCAGGAATGGCCAGCGCCATTGAAAGTATAACGGCGGAAAAGGCAACCAGTACGGTATTGAAAAGCGATGTCCAAGCGCCGGCACGTGGGCGGAACACGCGCTCCCAAAAGGAAAAGCCCCAGCCAGTAGGCAGTCGATTCGGGTAAAACCACTGCTCGGCAAAGGCCCAAAGAGCAAGATTCAACAGCGGCCCGAAAACAATAAAGGCAACCACGCCCAGTAAAAGGCCCAGCCCTATCGGCGAAAGTGCGCGGGTGATACTCATGAGGTCACCTCGCGGCGCAGGGTCAGACGCAAATAGATCCATGCGGTTACCGCCGTTAACGCGTAGGAGAACAGCCCCAGCGCATTGGCGACGCCGTAGTCACCGTAGTACGTGATTCGATGGGCCATCATTGAGGTCATCATGGTGGGGTTACCGGCAATCAGCATCATCGGTACCGAGAGGACCGAAAGCATCGCGACCAGCGACAGAATCAGCCCAACCCAGAGGGTGGGCGCTGCCTGAGGCAGGATAATACCGAAAAGGCAGCGCAGGCGGCTCGCGCCCATGTTGCGGGCGGCTTCAATATGGCTACGGTCAATCGCGGCCATGGCACCGGCCAAGAGAAGCGTCACAAACGGGATCTGTTTCCAGGCAAAGGTCAGCACTAATCCTCGCCAATCCAAAAAGCTCTGCGCGCTCTCGGGCATCATTAGGCCTGTTTCGATCAGTACGCCGTTCATCATGCCGTTGGTCGATAAAAATGAGCGGGCAATCTGACCACTTACTACGAACGGAATAAACAGCGGCCAGCGGTAGAGCCAGCGCAATAAGCGAACGGCCCAGGGCGTGGTGCCCAGCACCAGATAACCTGAAATCGCAATGGAGATAACGGCGATGAGCGCAAGTGCTGCTGATACGACGCCGATAGAAAAAAGCACGTCGCGGCCATAAAGCGAAAAGGCGCGAACGAGGTGGTCGGTAGTCCAGCCGCCATCACTGCTACGAAAAGCTGTCACCAGCGAGCGTAGCAAGGGCAGCGCATAGAGCAGTGTAATCGCGGTTAGCGCGGGCAGCACCAGCAAGATACCCAAGCTTATTCGTGGGAACCGCTTGCCAGGCATCGCCATGAGATAGGTTGAAGAGGGCGAAGTCGTCATAAACGCTTTCCACAGTGAAGGGGGCGCGACGGCCCCCTGGTAGTGATCATCAATGCCTTATCATCAAAGCGTCATCATCGAGCGCTTGATCGTCCAGCGCTTAGCGGCTGACGTGGCTTTCATAGGCTTCGAGAATGGCACGGAAGTAGTCCGCTTGCGGCATGGAGCGGCCACGTTCAGCAAGTGTCTCTGGCGATACGTCAGCATAGAGCTGCGCCCACTGTTCATCGCTCAGTTCACTGCGAACGTGTTCGGCATCAATACCGGGGAACCAGTTAAACGTGCCGACAATACCTTCAGCCTGTACCTCAGGACTCGTTGCCAAAGCAATGAATTCAGCCGCCAGCTCAGCATGTTCTGCGCGCTCAGGAATCGCGTAGTACATCGGCTGGCCGGGCATGCCGGGTTCGAGCAGTAGCAGGCGGAAATCGGGGTTGAGGCGACCATCGGCCATCCAGGTGTAGTACATGTCCATCCACACCGGACCCATGGCGATTTCGCCGCGGTTCATGGCGTCCATGGTGCCCGCATTGCCGGGTGTCAGGGTGACGTGCTGGTTAAAAGTACGCAACTGATCAAGTGCTGTTGTCCAGCGCTCAGACGCGCCCTCTTCCCAAGGGCCGTTTTGCAGCGTGTCGGCCATATCAGTAAAGGCGTACATCCAGCCGAAGACAAAGCCTACGCCTGCCATGCCGCCGGTGATGCCGTTATAGCCAAACTGGTCGGGGTTCTCCTCAACCCAGTCGGCAAGCGCTGCGTAGCTTTCCGGCGGCTGTTCTAAAAGGGCCGGGTTATAGGCGATGGCAATCTGGCTCTGAAACATCGGCATAACATAGCCTTCGACGTCAACGCCCAGCGCATTACGCGCGCTGTCCGCGCTGACCAAATCACCGGTTTCAAGCGCGTCGGTATAGGTGCTTAGTAAACCTTCTTCCACCATCTGCCCGGCCATGCGCTGGTGGATGACTGCAACGTCGACGCCCCACGTCTCTTTATCACGCTGAGCGCTTAGGGTTTCGTAAATAGCTTGGCTACCCGCATCGCCGGGGCCGGTGCCCATGGCGCGGACGCTGACATCCGGATGCATGGCTTCAAAGCGAGGAGCGAGAAATTCATTAATGTACTCGACCATGTTGTCGTCGCCTGCCGTAAACACGTTAAGCGTTGTGGCGGCCATGGCGGGCGCAGTGATGGCGCTGGCGATCAGGCTGAGCGTAAGGGCGAAGGGTTTCATGCAATATCCTCTTGTCGATCAAGTGGCGGCAGATGCCGATCGTCCGGCCCAAAAGGGATCAGGGCCGATTGCGGTACCTGAACAACGGCAAAGGTACCCGGAGCAATAGGAGTGGCCGACGTAGCACAAAGCTCAGCCTGTTCGGCACAAAGCGATATTTGATAGCCATCGCCGGTATAAACGCAGTCAGTAACCCGCCCTTTACGCGTCAGCATCGCAGGATGCTGGGGGGCATTGATCAAGGCGTCACGCGTACGAAAGCCAAATGTGGTGGCAGCAGAGGCCATCGCGGGGTCCGAGGCTTGCCGAGCAACGGTGTTATCCACACCCAAAAAGCGTGCGGCGGCCACGTCAGCCGGCTGGTGATAAAGCGTTTGGGGTGGCGCTACCTGCACGACATGGCCTCCGCGCATTAGGACGATCTGGTCGGCCATTTGGAGCGCTTCTTCCTGGTCGTGGGTCACCATGATAGTGGTGATACCCAGTGACTTCTGTAGGCGGCGTAGTTCGCTGCGTAGGCTGCGCCGAATCGCGGCATCCAGGTTGGAAAGTGGCTCATCGAGCAGTAATAAAGGTGGGTCAATAATGAGCGCACGCCCCAGGGCGATACGCTGGCGCTGGCCGCCAGAGAGTTGCGTGACCGCACGGCTTTCAAAACCACCAAGCTCCATGCGCTCCAGCATGGCGGCAACTTTTCGGGCGCGCTCCTCGCGAGGGACGCCGCGCAGTTTCAGCGGGTAGCCAAGGTTTTCCCCCACACTCATATGCGGCCAGAGCGCGTAGGACTGAAACACCATGGCGGTCTGGCGTTTTTCAGGCGGCAGATGAGTGATAGACCGTTTGCCTAAACGTATGTCGCCACGGCTTAGAGGTGTGAAGCCAGCAATGGCGCGCAGCAGCGTCGTTTTTCCGCAGCCGGATGGACCCAGCAGGCAGGTGAAGCTTCCTGGCGCGACATCAAGATGGATATTTTCCAGAATGCGTTTCTGCCTGAGGTCAATCGTCACGTCATTGAGCGTCAATGCCTCGGTGCTCATTCTCGGTGCTCCATAAAAGGTAGAAGACGGATAACAAGCGTAATTTTGAACGCGCGTGCAAAATTTTAATAAGGTGATTTTACGAGGCGTTGATGACGCTTTGATGTACATTTTAAAACGCTTAAAAGGCAACCAAGGGGTGCTAGGATGGCGGAATTATCTTGTTGATTGAGCGGTCATCATGTTGAAAAACACCCGAGGCGCTGGCGCATGCCGATACGCGTAACCGCCGATGATGTAGCCCAAGCGGCAGGCGTATCTCGCGCCATGGTCTCACGCGCTTTTACAGCCGGAGCGTCGGTGTCGGCAAAAAAGCGCGAACACGTTTTAGCCGTGGCTCAGGCGCTGGGTTATCGGCCCAATCTTATCGCTCGGGGGCTGACGGGGCGTAGCACTGGATTGATCGCGGTGGTGGCCGGAGAGATATCGCGTCCTTATGAGGCTTGGCTACTTGAGCATTTGGTGTTTGAGCTCAGCTCCCGTGGCTATCAGCCGCTACTATTGCCAGCGTTGCGCGGCGGTAACGTCACCGAGGTGATCGACCATGCGCTGGCCTATCAGGTTGAGGGGGCTATTGTGGCGGCAGGCTCGGTGAGTCGCGAGATCGCCGACCGCTGCCGGGCTTCAGGGGCGCCGCTGGTATTGATTGGACGCGTGCTGGAAAGCAGTGGGGTTGATGCCGTGTGTTGCGACAATATAAAAGGTATGCATTTGCTGGTGGACCGGTTGGTCCAGCAAGGGCGCCGACGGATTGCCTGGTTGGGCGGCACTGAGGATACGTTTTCTGACCAGGAGCGCAGGCTGGGCGTCGAGCAGGCGCTGAGCTACCACGGCTTGGCGTTAATGGCCGTGCACCGGGGAGATTTCTCGCTGCAAAGTGGGCTGAATGAAGGGCTGGCGCTGCTGGATGCCGGACAGTCATTGGATGCAATTATCTGCGCCAACGATGCCATGGCGCTGGGCGTTGTCGAAGCCGCTGCGCAGCGCGGTATGCGGGTGCCGGATGAGATAGCGGTTACCGGGTTTGACGATGTTCCAGGCGCTGCTTGGGGGCGCTGCCCTTTAACGACGGTGCGTAACCCGGTACAGGAAACGGCTCTTGAGGCACTGCGCCTGCTTGAAGCAAGAGTAAAGACGCCTACGCGCGCCACGCAGGTCGTGAGAGTTGGCGTGACGCTTGTTGAGCGTGTCAGTGCTTAGCCGTTAATGCAGTGGTTGACGTATTGTGAGTTTTCTGGCTGTCAGGCTTTCCAATCAGGGCGCATTTGCGTAGAATGCGGCCTCTTCATGCGTGGGTGTTGGCAAAATATGTGTAAGCATTGCCGCCACATCCGGTTGTGAAGGCCTAAAATGGTACAAAGCAGCCACTTATCTTCAAGTGAGCCGCGTATCAAGAAAACAGTATGATGAGTGTTCTGGTGGCGGTTTGCGCTATTTTCCACTCTCGTAACCTCAACCGAAGGATAGTTATCGTATGGTTACCATTCGTTTGGCACGTGGTGGCGCCAAGAAGCGTCCCTTTTATCACCTGACTGTTACTGACTCGCGTAACGCCCGTGACGGCCGTTTCATCGAGCGTATCGGCTTCTTCAACCCGGTTGCCCGTGGTCAGGAAGAGCGTCTGCGCGTTGATCTAGAGCGTGTTACTCACTGGCAGAGCCAAGGCGCCCAGCTGTCTGGTCGTGTTGCTGAGCTGGTTAAAGAAGCGCGTAAACAGGCGTAAGTCTGTTCACGGTAGAGTCTGGACTGCTGTACGTTGAGGTCGTCGATGACGCGTTTTGAAACAAGCCAAACTGACGACACGCATGTGGTGTTAGGCAAGCTGACTAGCCCCCACGGGGTGCAGGGTTGGCTCAAGGTGTATTCTTACACCAGCCCCATGGACAGCATTTTGGATTATCCCGAATGGTGGGTGCGCCAAGGGGAAACCCTGACGCGAATGACCATTGTTCAGGGACGTCGGCAAGGTAAAGGCCTTGTTGTGCAGATTAAAGGCGTAGATGATCGTAATGCCGCTGAAGCACTGGCGCAAGCGGATATTTTACTTCCCAAAGATGCACTGCCTACACTGGCAGCCGATGAGTATTACTGGCATGAGCTTGAAGGCTTGGCTGTCTTCACTCAAGCCGGCGAGCGGTTAGGACGGGTAAGCTACCTGTTTGAAACCGGCGCCAACGATGTCATGGTGGTTCGCGGCGATGACGACGCGATCGACAAACGCGAGCGGCTACTCCCGTTTTTGCCTGATGACGTGATTGTCGAAATCAGCCTTGAAGATGGCCGTATGGTCGTTAACTGGGACCCTGAGTTTTGATCAATGACGAAGCGGCCGATGTGCAAACAGCGGTGCTTGGCAATGATGTGGATACGCCCGCTATGTGGATCGGCGTAGTATCGTTGTTTCCTGAAATGTTCGATGCACTCACCCAGCAGGGCGTAGTAGGTCGGGCGATAGAGAAGCAACGTATTGCCCTGGAGTTCTGGAACCCGCGAGATTACGCCACCGACCGCCATCGCAGTGTGGATGATCGCCCTTATGGCGGCGGCCCGGGTATGTTGATGAAAGTCGATACACTCCGTGGCGCTATCCACGATGCCCGTGAACGGGCACATCAAGCCACCGGCCAGGTGCCTACGGTGATCTACCTTTCGCCCCAAGGGCGTAAGCTTGATCAAAAAGGCGCTCAGGCATTAGCCGCTGCTGGCCCCCTTGTGGTGGTGGCAGGGCGCTATGAAGGGATTGATGAGCGTGTGGTGGAGAGTGACATCGATGAAGAGTGGTCGATTGGTGACTATGTGCTGAGCGGCGGTGAGCTGCCTGCCATGGTGCTGATTGACGCAGCGGCGAGGTTGGTTCCCGGTGTATTGGGGCATCAGGACTCCGCTATCGAAGACTCGTTTAATGACGGTCTTTTGGACTGCCCGCACTATACCCGTCCAGAAAGTATCGACGGGCGCCAGGTGCCGGATGTGCTGCTAAGCGGTAATCATGCAGCCATCAAGCGTTGGCGGTTGAAGCAGTCGTTAGGCCGCACATGGCAGCGCCGTCCCGATCTGTTAGAAGGGCGCGCGCTTAATGCTGAGCAACAGCAGTTGCTGAACGAGTTTATCGAGGAACACGCTCTGTCTGCCAAGTAGGTTATTTTCAACGACCTGGTGCAGAGCGGCGGTGCAGGACGGAAAGGGCACGTCGTCTACATATTGACGGCAAGCCTACGGACCTGTGTCACCCATAACGACTCCCGTGTGGCTCGATTCGAGCGCCGGGATCACGGTTTGCCCCTTCCACAACTGCGTGGCAAACCATTCCGTTATTTAGGAGTATGAAGATGAGCAGCAAGAACAAGGTGATCCAGGCGATCGAAAACGAGCAGATGGGCAAAGAGATTCCTTCTTTTGCGCCGGGCGACACCATTATCGTTCAAGTAAAAGTTAAGGAAGGCACCCGCGAGCGTCTGCAGGCGTTTGAAGGTGTTGTTATTGCCAAGCGTAACCGTGGTCTGAACTCCGCTTTCACCGTACGTAAAATTTCTCACGGTGTTGGCGTTGAGCGTACTTTCCAGACCTACAGCCCGCTGGTTGACTCTCTTGAAGTCAAGCGTCGTGGTGACGTGCGTCAAGCCAAGCTGTACTACCTGCGTGAGCGTAGCGGTAAGTCAGCACGTATCAAAGAAAAGCTGTCCTAAGCGACGCTTTCTCGGGCGCGCACTGTTCTTGACGTACGTCTTGGGCACGTGTCGCACCGGATACAAGAACCCCGTCACCGCTTTGCGGGGCGGGGTTTTGTTTATGTGGTCATATACTCAGCAGGAGACGATTAACGTATGAGCGTCATTGATGCTTTCTTGGACGCCCTATGGTTAGAGCAAGGCGCCAGTGATCATACGTTAGCCGCCTATCGGCGCGATTTAACCGCGTGGCAGCACTATCTGGTAGCAGAAGGTGAGGATATATTGTCTCCCACGGGGCAGCGGCTTCCCGTATGGTTGGATGCCCGCCGAGAGCAAGGCTATCAACTGCGAAGCAACGCCCGGCTGTTATCAAGCCTTAGAAGTTTTTATCGCTGGGCACGCTTACACGGGCATGTGGTTAGCGACCCGCTGGTGGATGTTAAGCTTCCCAGAGTGCAGCCAGGCTTGCCCAATACGCTGGAAGAGGCGGAGGTCGAGCGCCTGCTGATGGCGCCTGATGTTGATACACCGCTGGGCGTGCGCGACCGCACCATGCTGGAGCTGCTGTATGCCTGTGGGCTGCGCGTATCGGAGCTTGTATCGTTAACCGGCGATGCGGTGAACCTGCGCCAAAATGTGGTGCGTGTGCGCGGTAAGGGGGATAAAGACCGCTTGGTGCCCATGGGGGAGGAAGCAGCAGATTGGCTTGCGCACTATATGAAAACGGCCAGACCTGCGCTAATGAGCGACCCGACCAGGCCAGCGCTTTTTCCAGGGCGCCATGATAAAGCCATGACGCGACAGACCTTCTGGCACCGTATAAAAGCGCATGCCATCACGGCTGGTATCTCGCGTCCGCTGTCTCCGCATACGCTGCGACATGCTTTTGCGACACATTTATTGAATCATGGGGCCAATTTACGGGTCGTACAGCTGCTGTTAGGCCACAGCGATTTATCTACGACTCAAATTTATACGCATGTTGCCCAAGCCCGCTTGGAGCATTTACATGCAGAACACCATCCGCGAGGTTGAAGATAGAATGCGTCAACGTACGGTTACTCCTTCTTTACGCACGGCATTACTCACGCTCGCCATCGCCAGCGTTTTGCCGGTCGCCGCTCACGCAGATGCCGTCACGCAACGACTGAGTGAGTCGCTGAGCGTTAATGGTCAGCCGATGCCGGTTGAGCACGTAACGACGACTCCGATGGAAGGCATTTACCACGTGCGCTTGGAAAGCGGCGAGTCGTTTTACACCAACGTCGATGGTAGCCACTTTTTGGTGGGTGATCTTTTCGAAAATGCCGAGACGGGGCTGGTCAATTTAACCGAGCAGTCCAAAAATCAGGAGCGTGTTGCGGCACTGGCAAGCATCCCCGAGTCTGAGCGCGTTGTGTATCGCGGTGTCGATGAGCCAAGAGCCACCGTGGTAGTATTTACCGACCCCACTTGCCCCTACTGTGAGCGTCTTCACGAAGCCGTGCCTGAGCTTAATGAGCGCGGGATTGCGGTACACTATTTAGCATTCCCACGGGCGGGTATGGGCAGCGATGCGGCGACCTCCATGCAGCAAGCGTGGTGTTCGGATAATCGTAGTGAAGCGATGACCCGTGCCCAGCAGCGCCAGCCACTATCGGGCCCTTCGGATTGCGATAACCCGGTGGCTGAACAGTATGAGTTGGGTATGGCGCTGGGCGTACAGGGCACGCCCGCGATTATTCTGCCCGATGGCCAAATGGTACCAGGCTATGTACCGCCAGAAAGGCTTGCCGTCATGTTAGGCTTGGGCGACGTCTAAGCTTGACCTGTCAGGCGCTTTGAAGCAGGCGCTTGGCAACAGAAACGTAGCAACAGAAACATAGCAATAGGCACGCCCAACAAGTGCCCACCAATAGAGAGCACCGTTAACGAGCGGTGACGCTGAGACACTGAATTTAAGACCAGGCGCCAAGGGCGCCCACCACGAAAGGGGATGTATTTTGAAACCGGTAAGAGTAGGCATTTGTGGGCTAGGCACGGTTGGCGGCGGCACGTTCAATGTATTGACGCGCAACGCGGATGATATTGCACGCCGTGCAGGCCGCCCTATTGTGATTGAGCAGGTGGCTCACCGTAGTATTCACCCCGACTGCGATATTACCGGTATTAATGCAACCACCGATGTTTTCGAGGTGGCAACTAACCCTAACGTTGATGTGCTGGTCGAGCTGATTGGCGGCTATGACATGGCGCGTGAATTGGTACTCACCGCGATTGCCAATGGCAAACATGTGGTCACTGCTAACAAGGCGTTGATTGCTGTTCACGGTAATGAAATCTTCAAGGCGGCTCATGAAAAGGGCGTTATCGTCGCCTTTGAAGCCGCCGTTGCAGGCGGTATTCCGGTTATCAAATCGCTGCGTGAAGGCTTGGGTGCCAACCGCATTGAGTGGGTGGCAGGCATCATTAACGGCACCGGCAACTTTATTCTGACGCACATGCGTGACGAAGGCCGAGCCTTTGAAGACGTACTTGCCGAAGCGCAGGCACTGGGTTACGCCGAAGCCGACCCCACGTTTGACGTGGAAGGTATCGATGCGGCGCACAAGCTGACCATTCTGGCCTCGATTGCTTACGGTGTACCGCTTCAGTTTGAAAGAGCCTTCACCGAAGGTATTTCACGGATTACTGCTGAAGATGTCGAGCAGGCCGATAACCTGGGCTACGTTATTAAGCACTTGGGTATTTCCAAGCGTACCGACCAGGGGCTTGAGCTACGCGTTCACCCCACGTTGATCCCCAAAGAGCGTTTGCTGGCCAATGTGCATGGCGTCAAAAACGCCATTGCCATCATGGGTGATGCGGTAGGTCCCACGCTTTACTACGGTGCCGGTGCGGGTGCTGAACCAACGGCTTCCGCCGTGGTTGCTGATGTGTTGGATGTGGCTCGTGATATTACAACTGCCCACCACTATCGCGTGCCCTATTTGGCGTTCAGCGGTATTGATGAAGATGTCAGCCAACTGCCGATTATGCCGATGGAAGACATCATTACGGCGTATTATCTGCGCCTGTTGGCGGTGGACCGCCCTGGTGTACTGGCCCGCGTGGCCACCATCCTTTCGGAGCAGGGCATCTCTATTGAGGCACTGATCCAGAAAGAGGCAACCGAAGGCGAGCTGGTGCCGATTATTTTGCTGACGCACCGCACCAAAGAGAAGCAGATGAACGAAGCAATTCGTGAAATCGAAGCGATGGCCGATATCGCCGGACCGGTGACACGCATCCGCGTGGAAAGCCTGAGCGAAGGGGAGTAACCCACTATGCGCTATATCAGTACGCGTGGGCAGGCGCCCGCGCTCTCGTTTGAAGAAGTCGTACTAACCGGTATGGCCAGCGACGGCGGCCTTTACGTGCCGGAAGAGCTGCCCACCCTCTCGAAAGAAGCGCTGGCCGATATGGCCGGGCTTTCTTACGCCGAGATTGCTTTTCGGGTCATGAAGCCGTTTGTAAACGGCGAGATCGACGACGACACTTTCCGCACCATCGTGACCGACGCGTATTCCACCTTCACTCACGATGCGGTGGTGCCGCTCAAGCAGCTCGACGCCAATCACTTCCTGCTTGAGCAGTTCCATGGCCCGACGCTGGCATTTAAAGACGTCGCGCTACAGCTTTTGGGCCGCCTGTTGGATCACTTTTTGAAAAAGCGCGGCGAGCGCGCGGTGATCATGGGCGCCACCTCGGGCGATACCGGGTCGGCGGCGATTGAAGGCTGCCGCCACTGCGACAACCTGGATATCTTTATTCTGCACCCGCACCAGCGGGTGTCCGAAGTGCAGCGCCGCCAGATGACCTCGGTGCTGGCCGATAACGTCTTCAATATTGCTATCGAAGGCAATTTTGACGACGCTCAAGCCATGGTCAAGGCAAGTTTTGCCAATCAAGACTTTCTGAACGGCACGCGCCTGGTGGCGGTCAACTCGATCAACTGGGCGCGCATCATGGCTCAGATTGTTTACTACGTAGCGGCGGGTGTGGCGTTGGGTGCTCCGCATCGCGAGGTCAGCTTCTGTGTGCCGTCGGCCAACTTTGGCAACGTGTTTGCGGGCTACATGGCGTACAAAATGGGGCTGCCGGTCAAGCAGTTCATCATTGCCACCAACTCCAACGACATTCTGCACCGTACGCTGGCCGCCAACGACTTCTCCAAGAAGGAGCTTGAGGCAACGCTCGCGCCTTCCATGGATATCGTGGTGTCGTCGAACTTCGAGCGTCTTCTGTTTGATGCTTATGAGCGTGATGGCGCCGCCGTGGCGGCACTGCTGGAGCGCTTTCAGCAAGAGCCCACCGCACTTGCCGATGCGCCGCTTGCCAAGCTGCGCGAGAAGTTCTCAAGTTTTAGTGTGGACGATGCGACCATTCTGGACGTCATTCGCGAAGCGCATCACCGTACTGGTGAAATGCTCGACCCGCATACCGCCACGGGCTATCGCGCTGCTGAGCGTGTCCGCGCTGATCACTCAACGCCGATGATAACGCTTGCCACCGCACACCCGGCCAAGTTTGCTGAAGCTGTGGTGAAGGCAGGCTTCCAGGGTGTACCCCTGCCCACGCATATGGATGATTTGCTGGAGCGTGAAGAGCACTACACGGTATTGCCAGCTGAGCTGAGCGCCGTGCAGCAGTTTGTGGCGGATAACCGTCGTTAACACATGATGACTGCTTTGCCAGATGCCAATCCGCCCGTTACACCTCAGCACACCACGCAGCTAATGTTGGAGCCTCGTCCGCTGGACGAGGCTGTCTACGCCCGTGCCCAGGCACAAGGCTTGAGCGAGCTTCAGGCGCGCCTTCTCGCCTCACGGCTGCCCGGCTATCAGGGCGAGCTTGCCCCGCTGGTAACGCCCAGCCTGCGCTACCTGGCTCACCCGGAAAAGCTCGCCGATGGGCGCCGTGCCGCCGAACGTATTGCTCAGGCGGTTGCCGAGGGTGAATCCATCGGGATTTTGACCGATTACGATGTGGATGGGATTACCTCCCACGTCGTCATTCGCCGCACGCTGGTTGAGCTGTTTGGTGTGCCCGAGCACAAGCTGCATAGCCTGATTGGCCACCGTATCCACGATGGCTACGGGATCAGCTTGCCGTTGGTTGAGCGCACGCTGGCGCTTAAGCCATTCCCGACCCTGGTGATTACCGCCGACTGCGGAAGCAGCGACGAGCCACGTATTGCGCGACTCAAAGCGGCAGGCATTGACGTGGTGGTCAGTGATCACCACGCGTTGCCATTGGAAGGCCCGCCCGCGTCGGCTTACGCCTGCGTAAATCCCACCCGTGACGATTGCACTTATCCGGATAAAACCATCGCCGGGTGCATGGTGGCGTGGCTGTTGATGTCGTTGGCACGTGGCGTATTGGTGGAGTGGGGGGCCTTGCCCGAGGCTACGCCCAAGCTTTCGCCGTGGCTCTCCTATGTGGCGCTGGGCACCGTGGCGGACTGCGTATCGCTGGGCGGAAGCCCCGCCAACCGCGCCGTGGTGAGCTACGGATTAACCCTGATCAACCGCATGGACGCCGCCTGCTGGCGCGCCATGGCGGCACGCCTGGGTGCGGACAGCGTACCGTTCAATGCTGAAACGCTGGCCTTTCAGATGGGCCCGCGGATCAATGCGCGCTCGCGGCTGGATGACCCTTACGCGGCGCTGCATTTCATGCTAGCCGAGAGCGACGCCGTCGCTAACCGTCAGTTGGAAGTGCTGGATCAGGATAACCAGTCGCGTAAGGCGATTGAGGCTGATATGGCCGAAGAGGCACGGGCGTTGGCCGCCAGTGCACTGTTAGCCGATGAGCCTGCTGTGGTGGTGTTTCTGGAAGATGGCCACCCCGGCGTTCAGGGCATTGTGGCCTCCCGGCTGGTGCAGTCTTACGGGCGCCCTGCGCTGGTGCTGACGCAGGCGGCGGCACCCAATATGCTTACTGGTTCAGGGCGCTCAATCGATGGTTTGCACCTGCGCGATGCGCTGCAGCGTACCTTTGAACTTGCGCCTGAGGCGCTGCAGCGCTTTGGTGGGCACAGCGGTGCCGCAGGAGTGGGCGTTCCCCGCGAACAGCTGGACGTGTTTAAACAGGCGTTTCTCAAGGCCGTAGCGGAACAGCTGGAAGGGCGTTCGCTCTATCCCCGGCTATGGACGGACGGCGAGCTTTCCACCGCGCAGCTCTCTCTTGCCACGCTTGAGGAGATCGACGCGCTGGGCCCCTATGGGCGTGAATTTGACGCACCGCTTTTTGAAGGGCGTTTTATCGTCGAAGCGCTGCGCCCAGTGGGTGCCGATGGCGCGCACTTGATGCTTGAGCTCTCCATGGGTGCCATCACCTGTAAAGCAATCTGGTTTCGTGCCTTAACGCCAGGTGAGCTGCCCGCGTTCGCCATCGGCGACACGCTGCACTGCGCTTACAAGCTTAACCGTAACCGCTGGCGGGGGCGGGAGTCGTTGCAGTTGATGGTTGAGCACGCAAGCGCAGTTTAAAACGCTTTCATCAACCCGGTCCATTAACCCTGTTCATCACCCCAGCACACTTCATAAGGGCGTTTAAATGCGCGTGGAAGATTTACCCAAGGACCCGCACCGCCTCTATGAGGATGTAATGGCGATGCTGCTGGGCACGTTCTTCGTTGCCTTGGGCGTTACCTTTTATACCCAAGCGGTGCTGCTAACTGGCAGCACTGCGGGCTTGGCGCTGCTGCTTAATTACGTGACGCAGTGGGGGTTTGGGCTGTGGTTTTTTGCCATCAACCTGCCGTTTTACTACCTGGCGATCAAGCGTATGGGGTGGAGCTTTACGCTGCGTACCTTTATTGCCATTGGCCTGGTGTCGCTGTTTTCTGAACTAACCCAGGGCTGGGTGCAGTTTGAAAGCGTGCCTTCTCTCTACGCCGCACTCATGGGCGGGGCATTGATGGGCATTGGCATGCTAATGCTGTTTCGCCACCGCACGAGCCTGGGCGGCATCAATATTCTGGCGCTCTACCTGCAGGACCGACACGGCCTGCGGGCGGGCTATGTGCAGCTAGGCATTGATGGGATGATTTTGCTGGTGGCGCTTACCCAGCTACCGTTAGACCGCGTTGGCTACTCGGTGCTGGGGGCGCTGACGTTGAACTTGATTATCGCCCTTAACCATAAGCCCGGGCGATATATCGGCGTGAGTTAGCGCTCTAGCTAAGCCAGAACCACCAGATGACCAGGGCAATGAGCCCCAGGCCCGTCGCGTTAACCAGTAAGCTCATGAGGCCTCCTGTTGAGTGGGCTTCCAGAACCGCAGGCGATTGGCATTACTCACCACGGTGATGGAGGAGAGCGACATGGCGACCCCCGCGATAATCGGTGAAAGCAGCATGCCGGTTACCGGGTAGAGCAAGCCTGCCGCAACCGGGATGCACAGCACGTTATAACCAAAGGCGCCCACCAGGTTCTGCTTGATGTTGGCAAGCGTGGCGCGGCTGATTTCAATGGCTGAGGCCACGCCGTGAAGCGACCCACGCATGAGGGTGATCCCCGCGCTTTCCATGGCAATATCCGTCCCCTGGCCAATCGCAAAGCCGACGTTAGCGCGCGCCAGCGCCGGAGCATCGTTAATGCCGTCGCCCACCATGCCGACGATTTCGCCTGCTTTTTGTAAGCGCTCAATCTCGGCGTGCTTGTCCTCTGGCGTCAGGCCCGCTTTAAACGTCGTAATGCCGACTTCGCGGGCAATCGCCGCGGCGCTATGCTGGTTATCGCCGGTCAGCATGACCACGTTCAGTCCATCCTGCTGCAGACGTTTAACGGCCGCGACGGCATCGTGACGTAGTGGGTCGCTAATCCCGAAGAGCGCCGCTAGCTGATTATCCACTGCCAGATATACCAGCGTACGCGCCTTGTGTTGTAGCGTGTTAACCGCTTGCTGGGCAGATGAAAGATCTACCCCGGCTGCCTCAAGCAGACGCGCATTGCCCAGCAGCAGCGCTTTGCCATCGCGATTTTCGGCTTTTACGCCACCGCCCGTAACACTTTCAAACTCCTGGATCTCGGCAGGCGCGGCGCCCTGCGCATCCGCGTAAGCGATAAGGGCTGCTGCCAGCGGATGCTCAGAACCGCGCTCCAGGCCATGCACCAGGCCCAGCGCAGTGGTTTGATCCATGCCAAACAGCTGTGCATCGGTGACACTGGGTTTGCCTTCGGTGAGCGTGCCAGTTTTATCGACCACCAGCGTGGTCAATTTGCTGGCGGTTTGTAGCGCTTCGCCACTTCTTACCAGTACGCCCTGTTCGGCGGCTTTGCCCACGCCAATCATGGTGGAAATGGGCGTGGCCAGGCCCAGCGCGCAGGGGCAGGCAATAATTAGCACGGTCGTAGCCGCCACCAGCATATGAATCACGCGTGGCTCAGGGCCAACGTTAAACCATACCAGCGCCGCCAGTACGGCAATAATTATTACCGCTGGCACGAAGATGCTCGATACCTTATCCGCCAACTCACCAATTGGCGGGCGTGAATTCTGAGCGCTGGCGACCTGCTCGGTGATTTGCCCAAGCCGAGTATCACGACCCACACGAGTCGCGCGATACACCAGCCCGCCCTGGCCATTGACCGTGCCTGCGTTGACGTTATCCCCGGTTTGCTTGCTGACGGCCAGCGGCTCGCCGGTCAACATGGATTCATCAATATGGCTCTGGCCTTCGGTGACTTCGCCATCAACGGGTAAGCGCTCGCCGGGGCGCACGCGGAGTTGGTCGCCTTCACGAACCTCATCCACGTCTACCTCTTGCTCTTGGCCGTCGCGAATGACGCGTGCCGTGCGGCTTTGCAAATCAAGCAGGCGCTTTAGCGCGTTGCTGGTACGCCCACGGGCGCGAAGCTCCATGGCGTTACCCAGCAGGATAAGCCCAACCACCATCGCCGAGGCTTCAAAGTAGATCCCCTGAGCTATTTCAGGCAACCAGGGTGCAAACAGCACCACCGCCATGGAGTAGAGCCAGGCGGTACCCGTGCCCATCGCCACCAGCGTATCCATATTGGCCTGATGGCGTTTGAGATTCTTCCACGCGCTAACAAAAAAGTGTCGGCCTGGAAAGGCAAGCACGCCCAGGGTCAAGACACCAATCGCCAGCCAGTAAACGCGGCCCAGGCCCATAACGTGGGGATGATAGATAAACATGCTGAGCATCAGGGGAATGGCCAATGCCAGCGCGATGGCACTGCCCCGCAGCCGCTGCCGATAGGTAGTGGCATCTTGCTCGGTGCGAACGCGCTCGGCTTCACGCATATCCACAATCGGCTCCGCCGTGTAGCCCACTGAGGCGACTGCGTTGATAAGGGTTTGCGCATCGGCACTGCCCACCACTTGGGCGGTGTGGGTCGCGAAGTTAACGCTGGCGGCTTCCACCCCTTGGGTGTTTTTCAGCGCATTCTGAACGCTTTTAACGCAGCTGGCACAGGTCATGCCGCTAATTGCCAAGCGTAGGTTGGTGCCAGTCGTAGCCGGTACCTCAGTTGCCTCTGGCGGGGATTCAGGCGCTGTCGGCGAGGCGGGTTCGCTGCTGGCCGGGTAGCCGGCTTTTTCCAGCGCCGTGTTCAGGCGGCTATCGTCCAGGTTTGTAGTAACTTCAAGGCGTTTTTCAGCCGGAGTGCCCACTACCTCAGCCGCTGGGTCTTCTGCCTGAATCGCCTCACGCATCCGCTTAACGCAGCCCTGGCAGCTCATGCCGCCTACCGTACGGAAAACCGTATGACGTGAAGTGGTTGTGTCGTTCATAAGGCCTCCCTGGAAGAGGGCTCATCGGGAAAGCTTTCAATAAGGCGGCACACGCTATGCCCATCGGGTGTGCCGTCTGGCATGTGCTCCCAGCTTTCCAGCGCTTGCTCCATGCGCTGGGCCAGCGCTTCAAGTTCGGCAATCCGTGTACGGATCTGCGGCAGGCGGCTGGCGAGCAGGTCGCGCACCAGCGGGCAGGGCGAGTCGCCCTGGTCGGCATGCAGGAGAATGTCGCGTATCTCCGCTACGCTAAACCCCAGCTTGCGTGCTCGCTGAATAAAGTGCAGCCGCTCAAGGTCGGTGCTTGAGAAAAGCTGATAGCCGTTATCTGGTTGGCGGCTCGGGAGAAGTAAGCCTTCGCGGGTGTAGTGGCGCACTGTCTCTGCCGTTACACCGCCCTGTTTGGCAAGCTCGCTGACTTTCATCGCGCACTCCTTACGTTTTTGTCCGCTGCTAGTAAACGGTGGGAATGCACGTAGTGTAAAACCTATGGGTAACACGCAGGTCAAGAAGGGCTGTTCTATAATTCTCTAAAAAGGGCTTAAAACGAACAAAACAATGATTTAAAACGGTCGTACGACTAATGTATGAGCGAAAAACAAAATAAAACGCTCGTTTGCCCTTGAACCAAAGGCCACATTGGGCGAAAACTGAAGTGTATGCCTACGCTATAAAAACAGTACCAGCGGATGTCGCCATCCACAGGATCATCGGGACAAGAGGCCAACCATGTATAATAAATTTAATAAGCTCACTCTAGCAGCTGCGGTTTCGGCAGCTGTCTTCGCAAGCCAGGCACACGCTGGCGGTTATCAAATTAACGAGCAAAGCGTTAGCGGCCAAGGCTATGGTCATGCTGGGCGCAGCTCTAACGTACACGATGCCTCTATTGTGTACGGTAACCCGGCAGGTATGTCGTTCCTTGATCGTGCGCAGATCACGGTGGGGGGCACCTATCTTCATGTCAATACCGATGTCAATAATGCTACCTCTGGGCGTTCTTTGGAAACGCCTGCGGGCTCACTGCCTTTGGGATCAGTAGAAGGAACCAATGAAGGTGATATGGTGCCCGGTACGCTGGTTCCTTTTGCTTTTTATGCACAACCGGTCAATGAGCAGTTAGCGTTTGGTTTCGGCGTATATGCACCGTTTGGTTCAAAAACAGAGTATGAAGGTGGTTTCGAGGGGCGTAACCAGGGGAATTATACGGAGGTGAAGGTAATGACTGCCCAGCCAACCGTCTCCTACCGCTTTAACGAGCAGTGGGGCGTCGGGTTGGGGATTACCTATAACCGCGTTGATGGCGAACTGCACCGACAGGTGCCCGTTGCGGTTGGGCAGGCAGCCAATGGGGCTCCGATCGTTACTGAGGTGGATTCACGTGTTGAAGGTGATGATGACGCATGGGGATATAACCTGGGGGTGATTTACCAACCGGTGCCTGAAACCACGTTTGGTTTAACGTATCGCTCAAAAGTTGACTTCAATTTGGACGGTAACTTTTCTGCAAGCTCCCCTGTGCTTGATCAGTTAGGTATTGGAACCGTAACGGATACGGCTGCACTGGACTTGACTACGCCTGAGACGGTTAACTTCTCGATAACCCAGCAAATGAGCGACAACCTCAAACTCATGTTTGGGGCTTCCTGGGCTCGCTGGAGTCGCTTTGATCAAATCCTTGTTACCGGCACTGAGCGTGAAGAGATCACTAACGAACAGCAAAATTACTCCAATGCCTGGGCATTCTCCACCGGCGGCGAGTATCAGTTGACACCTGAACTGGCGTTGCGAGCAGGGGTAGCGCTGGACTTTACACCAACGCAGGATACGACGCGCAGTGTGCGTATTCCTTCTGATGACCGGCGTATCTTCTCGCTGGGTGCTGGCTGGAGCCCTACACCGGACCTAACACTTGATTTCGCTTACTCTTATCTAACCGAGCGCTCAACCCAAGTGGATCAAACAAAGACGGATAGCTTCACTGTGGCTGGACAGCAGACACCGCCCATTACGTCTACCTACTCTGCCGGCTATAAAAACGAAGCCCACGGCTTTGGTGCTCAGTTGACCTATCGTTTTTAAGCCCATATTTTAGGCGTCTCGATGAAATAAGTTTCTCGCGTGTTAAATCGGTAGCTCTACTCCTGAACCCGGCACTCGCCGGGTTCAGGCATTCGCCGTCATGGCGAGTGGATGCGAGAAACGCCAGGTTTCGTTACAATGGGTTTTCAGAATTTCGCCGCTGTGGTGCTGGCTTGGAATCATCAAGCCAAGACGCCACAGCGGCGCGTCTTTCTTTTGAACCATGTCATATTGACCAAGGCCAGGGCGATCCATGTTGGAAACCAACCCGATACATAACCAGATCAAGGACCTGTCTGAGCGGACAGACGTTCTTAGGGGGTATCTTTGACTATGCCGAGCGTAAAGATCGGCTAGAAGAAGTCTCTCGCGAGCTCGAAGACCCGAATGTCTGGAACGACCCGGACTACGCACAAAAGCTGGGTAAAGAGCGCTCTTCCCTGGAAGCCATTGTGGCAACCATCGACGAACTGGACCAAGGCCTTGGCGACAGCCGCGACCTTCTGGAACTCGCCGAGATGGAAGAGGATGAGGACACGGTTGAAGAAGTGCGCCAAGAGCTTGATGGCCTTCAGGTCGCGCTTGAAAAGCTCGAATTTCGTCGCATGTTCTCCGGCGAAATGGATGAAAATAACGCCTACCTGGATATTCAATCCGGTTCGGGCGGTACGGAAGCGCAGGACTGGGCCAATATTCTGCTGCGCATGTATCTGCGCTGGGCAGAAAGCCACGGGTTCAAGGCTGAAATAACCGAAATTTCCGCAGGCGAAGTCGCAGGTATCAAGTCGGCCTCGCTGCATGTTCAGGGCGACTATGCGTTCGGTTGGCTGCGTACTGAAACCGGTGTTCACCGGCTGGTGCGTAAAAGCCCGTTCGACTCCGGCGGCCGTCGTCATACGTCGTTTGCGTCGGTATTCATGTCCCCGGAAGTTGATGACAGCTTCGAGGTTGATATTAACCCTTCGGACCTGCGCGTTGATACGTATCGCTCCAGCGGTGCGGGCGGTCAGCACGTTAACACCACCGATTCGGCGGTGCGGATTACCCACGAACCTACCGGTATTGTGGTGGCTTGCCAGAACCAGCGTAGCCAGCATGCCAACCGTGACTTCGCCATGAAGCAGTTAAAGGCGAGGCTCTGGGAGCATGAAATGCAAAAGCGTAATGCCGCCAAGCAGGAAGCGGAAGACTCCAAGGCCGATATCGGCTGGGGCAGCCAGATTCGCTCTTACGTGCTTGATGACCAGCGTATCAAGGATTTGCGCACCGGCGTGCAGTCCAGCAACTGTGACAAGGTACTCGACGGCGACCTGGACCAGTTTATCGTCGCCAGTCTCAAGCAGGGTTTGTAATCTTTTTAGCGTTCGAACATGAATAGGGTGCCCCATGGCTAACCAAGACGCGTCTTCTCCTGAAAACGAAAATCATCTTATTGCCGAACGTCGCGCCAAGCTCACCGCGCGTCGTGAACTGGCCGCAGAGCAAGGGAAGAGTGCTTTCCCGAATGACTTTCGCCGCGATAGCCTGACCGTTGAGCTGCAGGAACGGCTGGGCGAGAAGGAAAAAGCCGAGCTGGAAACGCTTGACCATCACGCATCCGTGGCGGGGCGGATCATGCGCCAGCGCGGTCCGTTTATCGTGATTCAGGACGTGGCGGGGCAGATCCAGCTTTACGTGGATAAAAAAGGCCTGCCGGCGGATGTGCTTGATGACATCAAGAGCTGGGATATTGGTGACATCGTGGCGGCGCGCGGCCCGGTGCATAAATCCGGCAAGGGCGACCTGTACGTGATGATGGTCGATGCCCAGCTTCTGACCAAGAGCCTGCGTCCGCTGCCGGATAAATTCCACGGCCTGACGGATCAGGAGGCGCGCTATCGCCAGCGCTATGTGGATCTGATTATGAACCCACAGTCGCGTAAAGCGTTTGAAACGCGGGCGGCGGTGATCAGCTCCATGCGCCGTTTCTTTGAAACGCGTGGCTTTATGGAAGTGGAAACGCCCATGCTTCAGGCGATTCCTGGTGGTGCAACGGCGCGTCCGTTTGTGACTCACCACAACGCGCTGGATATGGATATGTATCTGCGCATCGCGCCTGAGCTTTATCTTAAGCGTTTGGTGGTGGGTGGTTTCGAGAAAGTCTTCGAAATCAACCGCAACTTCCGTAATGAAGGTCTTTCGACGCGGCACAATCCTGAATTCACCATGGTCGAATTCTACTGGGCGTATGCCGACTACAACGACCTGATGGATATGACCGAAGCGATGCTGCGCACTGCAGCCGAAGAAGTGCTGGGCACCACCACGCTTGAGTACCAGGGGGCAAGCTACGACTTTGGCCAGCCGTTCAAGCGTTTGACGCTTAAACAGTCGATTCTGGATCACGGTGATGGCATTACCGATGCAGACCTGGATAGCCTTGAAGCGGCGCGCGTGACCGCTCAGGCGCTGGGCATCAAGGTCAAGGACAGCTGGGGGCTGGGTAAAGTCCAAACGGAAATTTTCGAAGAAGTGGCCGAGCATAAGCTCGACCAGCCGACGTTTATTACCGAATACCCGGCTGAAGTCAGCCCGCTGGCGCGCCGCAACGATGCTAATCCGTTTGTCACTGACCGCTTCGAGTTCTTTGTGGGCGGGCGTGAAATTGCCAACGGTTTCTCGGAGCTAAACGATGCCGAGGACCAGGCCGAGCGCTTCCGCGCACAAGCCGCCGAGAAAGATGCAGGCGATCTGGAAGCGATGTACTACGATGCTGACTACGTGCGTGCACTGGAGTACGGCATGCCGCCTACCGCCGGTGAGGGCATCGGGATTGACCGGTTGGTCATGCTGTTTACCGACAGCGCGTCCATACGTGATGTATTGCTGTTCCCGGCAATGCGCCCTGAGGCTGAGTAGCACGCTGGATTGAATGAGGTAGACTAAAAGTTGGTAAGGGCGCGATTTAGCGCCCATAATGGTCAACGTTTCGACGGCGAGGAGAATCCCATGAAACTGCTAAACCGCTCCGCTCTGAGCGTCAGGCCGACCCAGCCCTTTGTGGACTGGATCAATGCGCTGGAACCCACCATGGGAGACGACGACCTGACACTGGACGACGTCGAACGTGAAAGCACCATTTACCTGATTCCTGAAATGGATACCCCGGAAGCGCTCGAAACCTTCGTGCACGACCGCTATGTAGAAATCCTCGAAACCGAGTTGCGCGCTTGGGAAGAGGATGAACGCCAATGGCCAGAGCCGCTTGATTGGGCGCTGTTCAAGACATTTCTTAGCGTTGAGCACAGCTATCTCGCCATCGATCTGGATGATGAGACAGCGCTTGAGATTTCAGACGTTGATGATGCGTTGTTGCTCGACAGCGACCAGGATTAACGTTCGGCACTAGTTAGGCGCTATCTCATCATGACGTAACTCATGACGCACATCTTGTTCTCAAGCAGTTGCGCTCATGCACGTTAAAACCGGCTTAGGCCGGTTTTAACGTGTTAGCCGTTTCGCTTTAGGAATACCCCACCGATGCGACTGTTTCAAACCCGTCCTGGAGACGACGGCCTGCCCGGGCCGGAGCGTGTCTTGGCGGTATTGGCCCTGATTACCGGCACGCTAATGGCGGTGATGGACACCACCATGATTAATTTGGCGCTGCCGACCATTGCAGCAGACTTAAACGCCTCTGCCGCACGCTCGGTGTGGATCACCAACATGTTTCAGGTGGTATGTGCCGCCTTCTTGCTGGTGTTTGCCGGGATCAGCGAACTGGTAACGCGACGGCGTATTTATCTGTTTGGGCTAGGCACGTTTATGGTGGGCGCATTGGGGGCGGCACTGTCACGTAATTTAGAAACGCTGCTGGTGTTTCGTGCCTTGCAGGGGCTAGGCGCTGCCGCCACGCTCTCTATTGGCCCTTCGCTTTACCGGGCGATATTTCCCTCACGCCTATTGGGTAGTGCGTTAGGGTTAAGTGCGCTCGTTGTCGCGGGTGGTTATGCCGCAGGGCCAACGCTGAGCGGCGTTATTTTATCCTTTGCGGACTGGCCGTGGCTGTTTGCACTTAATCTGCCCCTTGGGCTGTGCTCTTTATGGTTTGCCAAGCGCGCACTGCCTCGGGATAAACCCCGCCAGGGAAGTTTTGATTTTCTGGGGGCGCTGTTGTCCATGCTGATGCTGGCGAGTTTCTTCCTGGCCATGGACGCGGTGGGGCACGCGGCATCGTTTGGCCTGGTGGGTGCCTGGGTACTGCTTACCGTAGCAAGTGCAGCGGGGTTTATTATGCGCCAACGTCGAGCACTGTATCCGTTGCTGCCGCTGAGTATTTTTGCTGAAAAGCGCTTCACGCTTGCGGTATCCGCCTCCGGCCTTGCGTTTATTGGTCAGGGTCTGACCTTTGTAGCCCTGTCGTTTTATTATCAAGAGCAAATGGGGCTTTCGCCCTTGGAGACCGCTTGGCTGTTTACCCCGTGGCCGCTTGGGATCATGCTGGTAGGGCCGTTGGCAGGTCGTTTGGCGGACCGTATCAATCCAAGCGTGCTTTCAAGCACCGGCCTGGGGTTGATCATTATCGGGCTGATCGCGCTGGCGCTGGTGGATGAAACCATGGGTGTCATGGAAAGCCTATGGCGTACGGCGCTGTGTGGTATCGGTTTTGGCCTGTTCCAGCCGCCCAATAATCGCGAAATGATGGGAAGCCTTCCGCCGGAGCGTAGTGCCAGTGTGTCGGGCGTTATGAGCACGATTCGCACGGTAGGTCAGTCGTTTGGGGTGGCGATAGTCGGGGCGGCATTAGCGCTTGGGTTTGAGGTTCAAATAACCCTCTGGTTAGGAGCGGCGACGTCGTTTCTGGCGCTTCTGGCAAGCCTTTCAAGAGTGTCGCTTGCCCGGCGTGCGCTGGTTGAGCGCCGGGCATCGTCTGGTGGCTAGTAAGCGCGTACAATAAAAATGTTGAACATCGAGGAGAGCATTAATGACGGTGCAAGCACAGATCGAACAGAAGTTAGCGGCGCTAGCGCCGGAAGTCGTGCGCGTGGAGAACGAAAGCCACATGCATAACGTGCCCGCCAACTCCGAAACCCACTTCAAGGTAACGCTGGTTAGCGACATTTTTGATGGTCTGATGCCGGTGAAGCGTCACCAGAAAATCTACGCGCTGCTGGCCGATGAGCTTTCTGGCCCGGTGCACGCGCTAGCGCTGCATCTTTATACGCCGGTTGAATGGCAGGCGAGGGGCGGCGAGCGTCCTGATTCACCCAACTGTCGTGGCGGCGGCCAGTGACGCCAGAGGTTACCCGGCGCCACTACCTGGATGCCATGGGCATTACCGCCTGGGCATCACGCTATCAACTGCCCAATGCGCTGCCGACCGAAGCCTGCGAGTGGGATGAAACGCCGCCGGAAAAAACGCCCCCGCGTGAGCGTCTCCAGGCGTTGCTTGATGACGCGCCAACCCCGCGTAGCGAGCCCAAAGCACCGAGCGTTAACTCGCCTGCGTCAGCACCTTCTTCGGTACGTGCTTTGCTCGGCCAGGCGCCAGCGGATAAAGCGCCCACGGACATCTCTGTTGAACCAGTGTCTGCTGCGTCAGCATCCGGTGAATCAGTGCCCGTTGAATCAGTGGGGTCGATGCCTGCGGCTTCGGCTAAACCGCTGCAGTTTTCGCTTTCCTGCGTGTGTATAGGGCAGCGATGGTTGAGCTTGCATCCTGGTGAAATAACGCCCCAGGCACAGCGTCTGCTTGCTAATATCTGGCATGCCGTCGGTATTGCGCCGGATGTGTTGTCCAGCACCACGCTGTTTAAGTGGCCGTTAATGGCCAATACCTCTGCAGAAGACCCTCTGGAAGAAGCCAGAGAAGGGCTCTCTGCGTTTATGTCAGGCTGCGCTAGTCGGCAGGGCTGGGCGCTTGAGCGCGTACTCTGGTGGGGTGGGCAACCCGATGACGATAGCACTGCTGATATCATTAGCGTCTTGAATATTCAGCAAGCACGTAGCGATACGCTGGAACTGCCGGTATGGCAGGGTGTCGCGCTTGAACATCTCTTTAAAGATAGCGCTGCCAAGCGTGCGCTGTGGCCCGAGCTATACGCATTAGGTCAACAGTGGAAAACGCTTAAAGATCCCGAAAATGATCGCTGAACTTCAGGAAAGTGATGGCCTACGGTTAGTAAGCCTTGAGGCGCAGGCCCAAAGTGGAGCGAATGAGCGTCAACTTCACGCGGCATTAACCGATACGGATGCCTGCGTAATGGGCTGTTTTCAGGAAAATACGCTGGCTGGCTATGCACTGGTGGCGCGCTTACCCTTTGATGCTGAGCTTCAAGCCATTGGCGTAGACCCTGCTCACCGCCATTTGGGGCTGGGGTATGCGTTAATGCAGGCAGTGATGTTAAAAGCGGCTGAGTGGCAAAGTGAGTGTTTACTACTGGAGGTGCGGGTGAGCAACAAGGCCGCGATTAGCCTTTATCAACGTTTTGATTTTAAGGTGGATGGGCAGCGTAAAGGCTACTACCCGGCAGTACAGGGTGCCGCCGGGCGTGAAGACGCACTGCTAATGTCGCGTACGTTTAGCTAGCGATCCCTTCAAACTTGCTGAGTAAGCTGTTCAAGCGGCGTTCCCACTCTTCGCGCTCTTGCTTGAGTTTGGTGTTTTCGTCGCGCAGCTCTTCATTTTCCAGCTTCATCATTTCCAACGCTTCCACCGTATCGGTGACTTTTTGCTCGAGCTGATTGAACAGTTCCAGGCTCATGTAAACCTCCAGGTTATAAAAACAAACAACAGGCGTGCAACAGGTTGAATCAGGCGAGCGTAACGCTCGTAGGCGTCATCGGCAAGCGCTGTTTACGGGGTCTGGCGTTGATAAAGTCGGGCAGTACTTTCACCCGCTTGGGTTTCGCGGTGCAACTGCCAGTTAGTGGGAGGCATTGGGTCTAGTGAGCGTTCGGTTTCCAGGTAAATCATGGCGTCGGGTGCAAGCCAGCCAAGAGTCTCCAGTGCGTTACAGCAACGTGTAGCAAGCCCCTGGTGAAAGGGTGGGTCAAGAAATACCAGGTGATAAGGGCTAGGCGGCTGGCTCAAGAACGTGTTTGCATCGCACGCAGTGACTTGGCCTCGGGTTGCGCCAAGTGTGGCCAGATTTTGGGTAATATAGGCGGCTACACTGTTGTCACGTTCGATAAAGTCAACATGAGCGGCACCGCGCGAAAGCGCTTCAATACCCAGTGCGCCGGTGCCCGCGAACAGGTCCAGCACATGTTGGCCATAGAGCTGCTGCCCCAGCCAGTTAAACAGCGTTTCACGTACTCTGTCTGGCGTTGGCCGTAAGCCGGGCCGGTCAAGAACAGGTAGCTGGCGGCGGCGAAAATCACCACCGATAATACGAAGCTTGCCAGGCTGCCGGGTGGGCGTGCCTTTGGAAGCGGATGGGCGAGAGGAGCGTTGTCGTGTCATATCGGGGATTGTAGCGGGCTACTTATCCAAAGTCTTGGTTGGCGGTGGTAGGATGGTCACAATGTTCACCTTTTAAGTCGGATGACTCCCATGTTTGGTTTTTTCAAACGTAAGAAAAAGCACGACTCCCAACAGGAGCCGCAAGAGCAACGCCCGCAGGAACTCAATGATGATGCGCAGCTTGACGAGCCGCCGCAGGAACCGCTAGCCGACGTTGAAAATGGCGCGCCGGTGACAGAGCCTGAGCCCGAGGTTAAGCCAGAGCCGCCTGAGCCTGAGGTCGAGCCCGCGCCAGCGCCTCCTGAGGTTAAGCCAGAGACGTCTGAGCCTGAGGTTGAGCCTGCGCCAGCGCCTCCTGAAGTTAAGCCAGAGCCGTCTGAGCCTGAGGTTGAGCCCACGCCAGCGCCACCTGAAGTTAAGCCGGAACCGCCTGAGCCTGAAGTTGAGCCAGCGCCTGTGCCTCCCGAGGTTAAGCCGGAACCGCCTGAACCCGAAATTAAGCCAGCGCGTGAGCCCGACACTAACCCGGTTCCTGAGCCTGAAGTTGACCCGGAACCGGCTGAGCCTGACGTTCAGCCTGAGATCCAGCCCGAGCAGAAGCCTGCACTTCAAGAAAAGCCTGGCGAGAAGAAGGGCTGGTTTGCGCGGATTAAATCAGGCCTGGGCAAAACGCGCGCTAACTTAACCGATGGCATCGCCGATCTGTTTTTGGGAAAAAAGCAGATTGATGATGAGCTTTTAGAGGATCTGGAAACCCAGCTGCTGATGGCGGATGTGGGGATTGAAGCGACCAGCGAGATTATTGGACGCCTAGAAGCACGCGTCTCGCGTAAAGAGTTGAATAACCCTGAGGCGCTTTATCGTGCTCTTCAAGAAGAGCTTGCTGCCATGCTTGGGCAGGTGGCAACGCCGCTTGATTTGAATAAGCAAACGGACGGCCCCTTTGTGATTTTGGTAGTAGGGGTGAATGGTGTGGGTAAAACCACAACGATCGGCAAGCTGACCCAGCGTTTTCAGCGCGAGGGAAAAAGCGTCATGCTGGCCGCAGGGGATACCTTCCGGGCGGCGGCGGTTGAGCAGCTTAAGGTGTGGGGGGAGCGCAATAGCGTACCGGTCATCGCTCAACATACTGGCGCCGATAGCGCTTCGGTCATTTATGATGCTGTCGCCGCCGCCAAAGCGCGCGGCGTGGATATCCTTATCGCCGATACGGCAGGCCGCTTGCACAACAAAAGCCATCTGATGGAAGAGTTAAAGAAAGTCCATCGTGTGATGCAAAAACTCGATACCACTGCGCCGCATGAAGTGATGCTGGTGCTGGATGCAGGTACGGGGCAAAACGCGATTGCGCAGGCGAGCACATTCAACGAAGCCGTGCCCATCACGGGGATTACGCTAACCAAGCTGGACGGTACGGCCAAAGGGGGAATTATTTTTGCCTTGGCCAAACAGCTTGAGATGCCCATCCGCTTTATCGGCGTAGGCGAAGGGTTGGACGATTTACGCCCCTTCGAGGCAGATGACTTTGTTAGTGCACTGTTTGACCGCCAAGGGGACGATGCCAGCGCATGATCGCTTTTGAGCATGTCGGCAAGCGCTATGGAGGGCGCTTTGAAGCCTTGGCGCATCTGGACTTTCGTGTGGCCCGCGGTGAAATGGTGTTTTTGACCGGCCACTCGGGCGCGGGTAAAAGCTCCTTACTGCGCCTGATTATGCGACTTGAAAAGCCTAGCCGTGGTCGTGTGATCGTGGCGGGGCACGATATTGCCCAGCTTCATGCAAGCCAAGTACCTTTTTATCGGCGCCAGATTGGGGTGGTATTTCAGGATCACCAACTGCTGTTTGATAGAAGCGTGTTTCATAACGTCTCGCTGCCGCTGGATATTCAAGGCATTGAGCCGCGGGAGTCGGCGCGCCGTGTGCGCGCCGCGCTCGATAAAGTGGGGCTTTTACACCGTGAGAAGGCCCTGCCCGTTGAGCTTTCCGGTGGAGAGCAGCAGCGTGTCGGCATTGCCCGAGCGGTGGTTAATAAGCCCGCGCTTCTCCTTGCCGACGAGCCAACCGGTAACCTGGATCCCCAGCTTTCCGCCGATATCATGGCGCTTTTTGAAGACTTCAATCGCATCGGCACCACGGTAATGATCGCAAGTCACGACCTCGCGTTGATTGCTCGCTTGCGCCACCGTATTTTGCGCTTGCGTGATGGGCGCTTAGTGGCTGATGGGGGCGCAGTATGAAACCATCGGCAACACCGCGTCGCGCAAAAGGCGCTGCACCGAAAGCGGGGCGCAAAGTATCTACCCAGCGTCAGGAAACTCCACCTCCCAAGCGGCGCGGAGCCAATTCGCAGCAAACGCGTTTTTCAAGCCGTTTACGTGCCTGGGGGCGCCACCACCGGGCGATGAGTTGGGACAGCTTTTATCGGCTGTTGCGCCACCCCGTCGGCAGTCTGCTGACAATGCTTGCGATTGCCATTGCCCTCGTGCTTCCGGCTGCGCTATGGCTGACGCTGGATAGTGCTCGATTGCTGGATGCCGAGCTGGATGAGAGCGCGACCCTCACGGTGTATTTAGAAACAACCGTTGACCCGGCTCAAGCGGCGCGAATTGATGAAGCGGTAAGCGCTGAGCAGGCGGTGCTAGAGACGCGCTTGATCAGTGCCGAGCAGGGCATGGTCGAGTTTCAGGAGTCGCTGGGGCTGGACGATGCGCTGGCGGGGCTTGATGCTAATCCGCTTCCCGCTAGTATTGTGGTGCGTCCACAAAGTGTGGAGCTGGCATCAATGGAGCAACTGTCTGTTACGTTAGCATCTCTGACAGGCGTTGATGAGGTTCGGGTGGATTTGGCCTGGGTGGAGCGCTTACGCCATTTGGCTGCGCTTGGCCGACGCGTTGCGTTCGCGCTAGGTCTGCTGTTTGGATTAGGGGTGCTCTTGGTGGTCGGTAATACGATTCGTTTGGCCGTTGAAAGCCGACGCCGCGAAATCGAGGTGGTCATGCTGATTGGTGCCACGCACGCTTTTGTACGTCGCCCGTTTTTATACAGCGGGGCGTGGTATGGTCTTGGGGGCGGTGTATTGTCGCTGGGTTTGCTGGGCTTGGGAAATCACTGGCTGTCGCTGCCGGTCGCCGCATTAGCGGCTAGCTATGGTGCAAGCTTCTCATTGCCGCAGCTGGATATCACAGGCTCTACAATTTTGCTATCCTGCAGTACACTATTAGGTTGGTTGGGCGCTTGGCTGGCAGTGACCCGTCATCTTTCCAGTATTCGCCCCCGCTAAGCGTGCATGGCGCTGTCTGCGAACGGTAATAATGTTTTATTACTCTGGCTAGTGCCATCGCAAGTCGTTAGCACCAACGCAATCTGGCGGTTGAGTAGCGCTGGTTGATGAAGTAAATCGATGGCACATTTCGGCAAAACAGGCAGCAGAAACAAGTGAACTTTGCCGCTTAGGCAAGGTCTTAATTGTTAATTGAGGCGTACGGACGTAATTTCAAAGACGTACGTCAATCACGATAGATGATAAGGGAGACCACCTGCACATGAGCACTAGTCTTCTACCGGTGGGACAGCTTTCTCCAGGTCACGACTTGGGCGGCTACATTCGAGCGGTTAACGGCATTTCGGTGCTGAGTGTTGAGGAAGAGCGCGAGCTTGCTTTTCGTCTTTATGATGAAGCTGATCTAGAGGCTGCGCGCCGCTTGGTTCTCTCACACTTACGCTTTGTTGTGCATATTGCTCGCAGTTATTCAGGCTATGGGTTGCCCCAGGCAGACTTGATTCAGGAAGGTAATGTCGGCTTGATGAAAGCCGTAAAGCGTTTTGATCCTAACCAGGGTGTACGCCTGGTATCGTTTGCGGTTCATTGGATCAAGGCTGAGATACACGAATTTGTACTGCGTAACTGGCGGATTGTTAAAATCGCCACGACGAAAGCCCAGCGTAAGCTGTTTTTTAACCTGCGCAGCGCCAAGAAACGCCTTGCCTGGTTGAACAACGATGAAGTGGATGCCATCGCTAAAGACCTCGACGTTAAGCCGGAAGTTGTGCGGGATATGGAAGGTCGCCTTTCCGCTTATGATGCAGGCTATGATGCCTCACCGAGCGATGACGAAGAGAGCACGTATCAGGCGCCCGCTTACTTTTTGGATGACGCCTCTGCTGACCCGGCGACTAAGCTTGAAGACAGTGATTTTGAGGAAGACTCAACGCGGCGTCTGCAGCTTGCTTTAAAAGGTCTGGATGAGCGTTCGCGGGACATTTTGCAGCGCCGCTGGCTGACCGATAACAAAGCAACTCTGCATGATTTGGCTGATGTGTACGGCGTTAGCGCTGAACGCATTCGCCAGCTTGAGAAAAACGCGATGAAAAAGCTGCGCCAAAAAATGGGCGATGCTATCGCGGCGTAAGTCTACGTAGTTAGCTGTTCATAGCCAAAAACCGGCCTCTATCAATTAGAGTGCCGGTTTTTTTATGGCTGTTTTATGCGTATGGAGTGATTTTTAACGCCGTGCTCTGACATATTTCCACAGCCCGCCACCAGGCATTATTAACGCGATAAAGCAGCAGGCTGCTGCTGGCGCTGCAACGTCCAAAAACGAGTCCAACGTCCAGTGATTGAATAAACCATAGAGGTACCACACCTCGTTGGGCCCGCCACCCGCATATTCGTGCTGGGCCATCTCGCGGCCTAAAAAGACGGCCACTATCAAAGAACCCGCCACCCAGCGGCCAACAAATGGCCATAGCAAGCCTTGAAAGATCAGCGCGATAATAGTGTGCTCAAGATGGGTAATATTCAAAAGCGCCTTCCTTTGGCGGGATGGTTGGGGTAAGCATGTTGGTGAGGGGGAGTCAACGTCCCTGTTGACCAGCTTGATGCTGTTAAGCGGGTTGGGGCGCTTCGAGTAGTAGCTGTCTTGAAAGAAGCGTCCACTGATCTTCCCAGTACTCAGTGGGCAGGCGTTTAAAGTCGCTGCGCACGTATTGAGAAATGCGCCCTTCCGCTTGGGCGGCGAGCAGGTTAGCGGCCGCTGAGGCCGGAATGCTGGCGCGGCGTCCTTCGCGCAGTTCGGCCTCACGGATAATCTGCTTGAGCTGTAGCTCCAAACGCTCAAATAGCTGATGAACTCGCTGGCGCAGGCGGGCTGTTTCGCCGGTCAGCACGTCGCCGCCCATCACGCGGGCAAGCCCTGGGTTCTTTTCGGCAAAGCCCAGTAGTAGCGCCAGAATAGTGCCGCAGCGGGGGATGGCGTCGGGTACCTCTTCTAAAATACGTGTTATGCGCGCAAAAATGCTCTCTTCAATAAAATCGATTAAGCCCTCAAACATTCGCGCTTTGCTGGGAAAGTGGCGGTACAGCGCCGCCTCGGAAACGCCGACCTGGCGTGCAAGGGCGGCCGTGGTAATACGCTTTCCACTATCTTCTTCCAGCATTAACGCGAGTGCTTGAAGAATCTGCTCGCGACGGCGAGGTTTACGGTCGTCACTCATGACGTTAGCCCTCCGTTGCAGTTAGCTCGCGTCAGTAATAAGCGTACCTACGCCAGCGTTGGTGAAAATCTCCAACAACACTGCATGAGGAACACGACCGTCGATAATATGCGCACTGTTAACGCCATTTTTAACGGCATCAAGCGCACAGCGTATTTTGGGCAGCATGCCGCCATAAATGGTGCCGTCGGCAATCAGGGTGTCCACTTGAAGCGTGCTTAGCCCGGTTAACACCTCGCCTTCAGCATTCATGAGCCCGGCGACGTTGGTCAGTAGCATTAGCTTTTCAGCGTTTAACGCCTCGGCTAATTTACCCGCCACCAGGTCGGCGTTAATGTTGTAGCTATGGCCTTCATCGTCAACGCCGATGGGCGCGATCACTGGAATGAAGTCGCGGGCAGCGAGCATTTCGATCAGGTCTGTTGAAATGGACTCGACTTCTCCCACATGCCCAATATCGATAATTTCCGGAGCGGTCATTTCGGGACTTTGGTGCTCGACCTTGAGCTGACGAGCACGAATTTGTGCGCCATCCTTCCCCGTTAGGCCTATTGCCTTGCCACCGCTTTGGTTAATCAGGTTGACGATGCTTTTGTTCACCAGTCCGCCCAGCACCATTTCAACCACGTCCATGGTCTGGGAGTCGGTCACGCGCATCCCGTTCACAAAGCGCGATTCGATATTAAGCTTTTCAAGCAGGCTGCCAATTTGTGGGCCGCCGCCATGAACCACCACGGGATTAATGCCAACTTCTTTCATTAGCACGATATCACGTGCGAAAGAGTTGATAAGCGTGTCTTCAGTCATCGCATTGCCGCCGTACTTGACCACAACGGTTTTGCCGGAGAACTGCTGAATATAGGGGAGTGCTTCGGAAAGCACCTCCACAACGACCTGCGGGTCGCGACTGGCTGAATTCATCGTGTTGTCCCTTGCTTGCTGTTTTCTTTTATCCAGATGATACGTGGCTAATGAATATTGTTATCGTGCTGCATATCACGAGTGCGCGGTTAAGCTGGCATCTCGGGAATTTTGAGTGCCGGTGCCACACGAGCTAACGCGTTGACAAAACATTCCCGTATACGCATTAGTGCCACGGCATTTTTCCCTTCAAAGCGCATCACCAAGGCAGGTGTCGTGTTGGATGCGCGACATAAGCCCCAGCCATCGGGGTAATCAACGCGAATGCCATCCAACGTGGTTTTAATACCTTCGCCGAAGTCACCTTCACGGGCAAGTGCCTCGATCAGGCCAAATTTTTCGTCATCACTAACGATTATATTAATTTCTGGCGTGCTTGGATCTTGAGGAAAGCGGTCAAAAAAGGCGTCTGCATCTTCGTTATAAAGCGCTAGAATTTCCAGCAGGCGCGCGGCGGAATAAAGGCCGTCATCAAAACCATACCAGCGCTCTTTGAAGAAAATATGGCCGCTCATTTCCCCGCCCAGCAGAGCGTTGGTTGCCTTCATGCGCGCTTTAATCAGCGAATGGCCGGTACGCCACATTTCTGGCTCGCCGCCCGCTTCGCTAATGACTCGGGCAAGGTTACCCGTACATTTAATATCATAGACCACCCTGGCGCTTGGGTTACGCGAAAGCATGTCGGTCGCAAAGGCCATCAGGAGGTGGTCAGAGTAGATGATGCGGCCGCGCGGTGTAACAACGGCAACTCGGTCGCCATCACCGTCAAAGGCAAGCCCGATATCCGCGCCGGTTGTCTGAACACTCTTGATCAGGTCTTGCAGGTTTTCAGGCTTGCCGGGGTCAGGGTGGTGGTTAGGAAAATGGCCGTCAATCTCACCAAACAAGACCGTTGTTTCAACCCCCAACTGCTTGATTAGCTCGGGTCCTAGCTCACCGGCGACGCCGTTACCGCAGTCTACAACGGCTTTGATAGGACGCTTGACGCTAACATCTTCCAAAATACGGGTAAGGTACGCGTGCCGGATGTCGTATTGATGAACGCTGCCTTGGCCGCTGGTGAGATCATGGGTGTGAATGCGGTCATACAGCGCGGCAATAGCGTCGCCTGATAATGTTTCACCTGCCAGGACAATTTTGAAGCCATTGTAGTCGGGCGGGTTATGGCTGCCGGTCACCATGACGCCTGAGCAGCTCTCAGGCATCACGTGGGTGGCAAAGTAGAGGACAGGCGTGGGCACCATGCCGATATCAATAACGTCGCGCCCAGCGGCTGTTAAGCCTCGAATCAGGGCGGCTTGCAGGCGCTCGCCGGATAAACGACCGTCTCTGGCAACGATGACACACTGCTCACCCCGGGCGGCCGCTTCTGAACCAATCGCACGGCCAATCCACTCTGCGGTGGATTCGCTCAGCGTGTTATCGACAATGCCACGGATATCATAGGCACGAAAAATCGAAGCAGGTACATCCATTGGCTACTCCTGTCAGTGCGTAACGTTCGCCCGAGCCTTGTTAATGACGGACAGTATTAATGCCGCCCCGTATTAATGACGGCCAGTGCTGCCAAATCCGCCGCCGCCTCGGGTGGAGTCGGTAAAGGCATCAACAATAGAGAGCTCTGCTTGCACCACCGGCACGAGAACATACTGGGCTAGCCGCTCAAAGGGCGACAGTGTAAAAGCGCTTTGGCCACGGTTCCACACCGAAATCATCAGCTCACCCTGGTAGTCTGAATCGATTAGACCTACCAGATTGCCCAATACAATGCCGTGTTTATGGCCCAGGCCCGAGCGGGGAAGAATCATGCCAGCAAGGCTTGGGTCTTCAATATAGATGGCAAGACCCGTTCGTACGAGTTGGCATTCGCCAGGATTGAGCGTTAGCGGCTCGTCGAGCAGCGCCCGCAGGTCCATGCCCGCAGAGCCATCAGTGGCGTAGTGCGGCATGTGGTCGTGTAAGCGCTCATCAAGCACTTTGCACTGCAGGCGGGGGCGGGTGGTCATGTAGAACTCCAACATTTAAAAAACGATAGTAAAAAGGATATTGAAAATAGCTTTAAAATCAGGTGCTAAAGACTAGATTATTGATAGCGCCTGACGAACAATGACCTGCGCAAGCTGAGTTTTTGGCTGAGGGGATTCCAAACGCTGCTCGGTGCCTTGCGCTGTGCGCCAGAGCAGCAGCGCGGCATTCTCATTACTGCCAAAGCCCAGGCCCGCTTGAGAAACGTCATTGGCGACAATCATATCAAGCCCCTTGCGCTTAAGCTTATCGTGGGCGTAATGCTCCAGTTGCTGCGTCTCTGCGGCAAACCCTACGACCAAGGGGCGTTGTTCGGTAGGCAGCGCGGCCACATCGGCAATGATGTCAGGATTTTTGATCAGTGTAAGCGTGAGCGTATCGCTATTTTCCTGCTTTTTAAGCTTATGTTCGGCAGGCGATGCCGAGCGATAATCAGCCACTGCCGCGCAGCCAATAAATAACGTCGCCTCGGGCGCCCAGCGCATGGCTTCTTGATGCATTTGCTCGGCCGATTCAACGTCAATGCGCGTGACGCCGTTGGGCGTTGGTAAGGCCACAGGCCCGCTAATCAGAGTAACCGTAGCACCCTGCGCCACCGCAGCCGCCGCCAGGGCGTAACCCATTTTACCCGAGCTGTGATTGGATAGGTAACGCACGGGATCAAGCGCTTCACGGGTAGGGCCTGCGGTAATGACCACATGAGGGGCGTTGCCTGCTTGGGGGGCACCTGAAAAGAGGCGTGCAACAACCTCAAAGATAGCATCAGGCTCGCTCATACGCCCGGGACCTACATCGCCACATGCCTGGTCGCCTGCAGCGGGGCCGATAAGTTGCCAGCCATCAGCGTGCAGTTGCGTTACATTGCGTTGCGTCGCCGGGTGGCGCCACATGGCCTGGTTCATGGCCGGGGCGATCAGCCTGGGGGCTTCACTGGCCAGGCACAGCGTGGTGAGTAAATCATCCGCCATGCCGTGGACCAGTCGAGCCATCAGGTCCGCCGTTGCGGGGGCAATCAGGATAATATCCGCCCAGCGGGCGAGCTCAATATGCCCCATCCCTGCTTCCGCTTCTGGGTCAAGCAGAGATGTGCGCACCGGCTCGCCGGATAACGCCTGCAGTGTCAGTGGCGTAATAAACGCCTGAGCACCACTGGTCATTACCACACGCACTTCACAACCGGCTTGTTTAAGCAGCCGCACGATCAGCGCGCTTTTGTAAGCCGCTATGCCTGCACTAATGCCCAACAGAATGCGTTTACCTGCAAGCGTTGAGAGCGTCGTTGGAGTAACAGAGGCAGAAATAGAAACCATGGTAAAGGGCCCACATGCGCGTTCTTAAAGAGGCTTACCATACCATTCGTCTTGCTAATTTGGCATGTTACTACAAATAATGCGTAAGCTAGGTTTACTGAGCTTTTTGCGTACATGTCTTTGGGGTGGGGAGGTAGGGTGATGGGGATAAATCATTGGCCGGAGGGTGAACGGCCACGTGAAAAGCTATTAACCATGGGCGCGCAGACGCTTTCTGATGCAGAGTTGCTGGCGATTTTCTTGCGAGTGGGCGTGCAGGGGCGCTCGGCGGTTGATTTGGCGCGTGATCTGCTCACGGCATTTGGCGGCCTGCGTCCGCTGTTGGAAGCAGACCAAACAAGCTTTTGCGCGGCACACGGTTTGGGGAGTGCAAAGTTTGCCCAACTGCAGGCCACGCTTGAAATTTCGAAGCGCCATTTAGCCAGTCAATTGGCACGTGGCAACGCGCTGACATCACCTGAACTGGTGCGTCATTACCTGAGCTCTCAACTGCGCCATTTGGGGCATGAGGAGTTCGCGGTAATTTTTTTAGACACGCAGCACCGAATTATTCGCTATGAATCCCTGTTTCGCGGTACCCTAGACAGCGCCTCCGTTTACCCCCGCGAAGTTGCCAAGCGCGCATTAGAACTTAGCGCTGGCGCCGTTATCCTGGCCCACAATCACCCCTCCGGTGTGGCTGAGCCAAGCGATGCTGACCGTCGTATCACCGAACGCTTAAAAGAGGCCCTTGGCCTCTTTGACGTACGCGTCTTGGATCATTTCGTGGTGGGAGATGGAGACGTGGTCTCTTTTGCTGAGCGCGGCTGGCTATAGGCAGTAGATAGAGGGCAGGCATTTAATGTCAGCTGTCTAGGTAAAATACCTAAAAAGTGGCTTTTTTACGCCTTTTTAGACGGTTTTGCTTGCCGGTGGTCCGGTGCTCTGGTATAAAGTGCCACCTTTAAACTTGGGTTGAATAACGGATTTGGGTACAGCTAGACGGTTAACGGCGTCGACTCCCTCTCTTCCGGTTTGCCCGACAGTTTTGAACACTCAGGCTTATATCCTGGCCAAGCGGTTGGAGGCTCTCATGTCCAAAGTATGTCAGGTTACCGGCAAGCGTCCGGTAACTGGTAATAACGTTTCACACTCCCAGCGTAAGACACGTCGTCGTTTCTTGCCGAACCTGCACTCCCATCGTTTTTGGGTTGAAGCCGAAAACCGCTTCGTCAAGCTGCGTGTTTCCTCCAAGGGCATGCGCATCATCGACAAGAAAGGTATCGAGACGGTTCTGGCTGATATCCGTAAGCGCGGCGACGCCATCTAAGACAGCATTTTTGGGAGAGTAAAACCATGCGCGATAAGATCAAACTGGTGTCCAGTGCCGGTACAGGCCACTTCTACACCACTGATAAGAACAAGCGGAACACGCCGGATAAGTTCGAATTCAAGAAATACGACCCGGTTGTCCGTAAGCACGTTATCTACAAGGAAGCCAAGATCAAGTAATCGCGTAAGCGATGATGATCGGCTTCCACTGCAGGCGAGCGCCTGTTGAAAAACCCGGCCCGTGCCGGGTTTTTGCATACATGGGGTTTGCAGATGCAGGCGACTTAATAGTGGCTCCGCATTGCCTGCCTTGTAAGTGTCTATCCTGTCGATATCCCTATCGTTAATCAGGTTCTCTTCATGCCCGAACTGCCCGAAGTCGAAACTACCAAGCGCGGTATTGCTCCCTATTTGGAAGGCCAGGAAATTACCGAGGTGCGTGTTCGCCAGCCGCGCTTGCGTGTTCCGGTGCCTGACGATTTGGCTGAGCGTTTGGTCGGTGCGCGCATCGGCACCCTGACGCGGCGTGCCAAATACCTGCAAATCCCTGTAAAGCAGTCGCCAAACGATGCAACGTTGCTGTGGCACCTGGGAATGTCGGGCAGTTTGCGCATTGCCCAAGTGGGGGATATCCCCAAAAAGCATGATCATGTCGATGTGGTCACCGCAGACGGCTATGTGTTGCGCTATCATGACCCACGTCGCTTTGGTTTTGTGGATTGGCAGTTAGGCGATGGGACGGCAGACCGGCGCCTTGTCCACCTTGGGCCTGAGCCGTTTGATGAGGCCTTTAATGGCCAGTGGCTATATGCGCTTTCGCGTAACAAGCGCGTGGCGGTAAAACCCTTTTTAATGGATAACCGGGTCGTGGTGGGCGCGGGGAATATTTACGCCACTGAAGCGCTGTTCATGGCCGGTATTGACCCACGTCGTGCAGCCGGGCGTATTTCTCTTGCCCGCTATGAGCAGTTGGCGGCGGCTGTGAAAGAAGTATTGGCGGCGGCTATCACTCAAGGTGGTACCACGCTGCGCGATTTTGTGAGCGGCCAGGGTGAGCCTGGTTATTTTGCTCAGCGGTTAAATGTTTATGGGCGCCAGGGGCAACCCTGCTTACGCTGCGGTAGGGAGCTTCGGCGTATTACGCTTGGCCAGCGCGCCAGTGTGTTTTGCCCTGGCTGTCAGCATTGATAGCTGATTACCCTTTTGTTATCTGTTGTCTACGCTTTTGGAGACTGTTGTGACTCAACGCCTGCGCTTAAATAAAAACGCCGATCGCCGCTTAAAAGCAGGCCATCTGTGGATCTACTCCAACGAAGTGGATATTAAAGAAACGCCGCTTAAGAATTTCACTGCTGGCGAAACCGCGTTGGTCGAGGCCTCTAACGGTAAAGTCCTGGGCGTGGCGTATATCAATCCGCACTCGCTGATTGCGGGCCGCGTGATGTCCCGTGATCCGGACATGCGTCTGGACCGTTCGCTGTTTGTACACCGTTTCAATCAAGCGCTGTCACTGCGTCAGCGTTTATATGCCAAGCCTTTTTACCGCCTGATTCACGGTGAGGGTGACCTGCTGCCAGGTCTGGTGATTGACCGTTTTGGCGATGTATTGGTTGTTCAGCTAAATACCGCCGGCATGCAGGCGCTGGCCGATGAGATTGTCGATGCGCTTGAGAAAGTGGTTAAGCCTGACGTCATCGTGTTCCGTAACGATACCGGCGGGCGTCGTCAGGAAGGGCTGGAAGCTCACGTCGACGTAGTGAAAGGCACGCTGCCCGACGAAGTATTGATTGAAGAGAACGGCACACGCTTTGCCGTGCCGGTGCTGAACGGTCAGAAAACCGGTTGGTTCTTTGATCACCGCGAGAACCGCGCTTGGCTGAACCGCCAGGTGGCTGGCAAGCGCGTGCTGGATGTCTTTAGCTATGTGGGTGGCTGGGGTGTCCAGGCGGCGGCCAATGGCGCCTCTGAGGTGCTGTGTATCGATGCTTCAGGCCCCGCGCTTGAGCAAGTGGCGCGAAATGCTGAGCTTAACGGTGTACAAGAGCAGGTCGCCATTGGCGAAGGCGATGCCTTTGAAGCTTTGGCAGCACTGAAAGCCGACGGCGAACAGTTCGACGTGGTGGTTCTGGATCCGCCGGCGTTTATCAAGAAGCGTAAGGATATTCCTAATGGCGAGCGGGCCTATGCGCGCTTAAATCGCGAAGCGATGCGTTTGCTGGGCCGCGATGGCCTGTTGCTTTCAGCGTCGTGCTCCATGCACCTGGGGGAAGATCGCTTGGTAGATGTCGTGCGAGGCGCGGTACGTCATCAGGATCGCCATGGGCAGGTGATCTTCCAGGGCCATCAAGGGCCAGACCACCCCATTCACCCGGCCATTCCAGAAACCGCTTATCTTAAAGCGCTGGGCGTGCGCGTATTTCGCGATTAACCCATTGAGTCATTAGGCGGGGTGGGCAAGCTGGATTAGCACGATAGTGGCGCAAGGAGCAGAGCAATGGAGTGGGCGTTACCCGATCCCTTTGTGATCGATATTCATGTTAGCGAAGCGGCGATAGATGATTATCAGCACGTGAATAACAGCGAATACCTGCGCTGGGTTGAGCAGGTTAGCTGGGCCCACTCCGAAGCCTTGGGGCTTTCCATCGAGCGCTACCGCGAACTGGACCGCGCCCTGGCCATACATCGCCATGAGCTGGACTATCTTGCTCCTGCCTTTGCGGGTGATGAGCTTCAATTAGCGACGTGGGTCGTCGCCTGTGATGGGCGCTTTAGCCTTACCCGGCGTTTCGAGCTTAAGCGGGTGCGAGATGCCAAAATGCTCTTCCAGGCGCGCACCCGGTTTGCGTGTATTGCGCTTTCAAGCGGGCGCCCCAAGCGCCTGCCAGAGGAGTACCAGAGAGTCTACGGCGGGGCCTTAATAACAGAGTGACGTTAAATTTTCGGTATAAAACCTTCAAACGCTGGATTTTTACTCCTGTAAAACGCCTTAACCGGCGTTTTTTTGTTTTGTGCTTAAGGAAGTGGTGGGTCGCTTGAGCTGTGCTGTAATGCTAAGACCGTTGTTTAATCTTACGCACAAAAAGAGAGATCGCTATGCAGATTGCCGTCCCCAAAGAGATCAAAAACCATGAATATCGTGTCGCCCTAACACCCACCGGCGTGCGTGAGCTTGCCCAGCGTGGCCACACCGTTAGTGTGCAGGCAGGCGCAGGAGAGGGCGCTGGTTTTAGCGATAGCGACTATGAGGCTGCGGGTGCGCAGATCGAAAGTGATGTCGACGCCTTGTGGAAGAATGCTGAGCTGATTCTTAAAGTAAAAGAGCCGCAGGTGGAAGAGGTTGCGCGTCTCACTTCCCGGCATACGCTGTTTACCTATCTGCACCTTGCAGCGGAAGAAGCCCTAACGCGGGGCTTGATGGAGAGCGGGGCTACCTGTATCGCTTATGAAACGATTACGGATGCCAGTGGTGGGCTGCCGCTGCTTGCGCCAATGAGTACTGTGGCTGGGCGTATGGCCGTTCAAGCAGGGGCGCATGGCCTGGAAAAAGCCCAAGGGGGCGCTGGCGTTCTGTTGCCGGGCGTGCCGGGGGTTGCACCGGCAACCGTCACCGTAATAGGCGGCGGCGTCGTAGGTGAAAACGCCGCGAGAATGGCGCTGGGGCTGGGCGCGGATGTCACTATTCTGGATAACTCACTGGCGCGGCTAGACGTTCTGGATAGCCGCTACCAGGGGCGTATCAAAACGGTTTATTCCACCGCCGATGCGCTGGATAACGCTGTGCGCGAGTCTGATATGATTATTGGCGCCGTGTTAATCCCGGGCGCGGCGGCGCCCAAGTTGATTACCCGCGCTATGCTTAGCGATATGAAGCCAGGCAGCGTGCTGGTGGATGTAGCGATCGACCAGGGCGGCTGCTTTGAAACCAGCAAGCCCACCACCCACGCTGAGCCCACGTATATCGTGGATGGAATTGTTCATTACTGTGTGGCCAATATGCCGGGCGGCGTGTCACGCACATCAACCCTCGGTCTCACCAATGCCACGCTGCCCTTCGTGTTGGCGCTGGCCAATAAAGGCTGGCAGCAGGCGCTAAGCGATGATCCCCACTTTCTGCCAGGGCTCAATGTCCATGCTGGCCAAGTGACCTACCAGGCCGTTGCCGATGCCTTTGGTTTGGCGTGTATCGCCCCAGCAAGCGCGGCAACACGATAAGTACGCATTTCCGATCAGAGGCGCTAACCCTCAGGACTCGGCAGTGGGTTTTAATGTTTGTCATCGTTAATAGTGAGGTGGCACCTCATCTTCAGGGCGGCTTTCCCCCTGATGGTCGCCCGCCTGGAACGCTTGATGCTGTTCACGCAGGCGTTCACGCATTAATGCGCTAAGCTGTTCTAGCTTGGCAAGCCGCTTTTCCTGTTGGACAACCGCTTGGTCAAGCGTGTCCAGCCAGTGTTCCTGGTAGGCCAGGCGGCTTTCGAGATTTTCGAAAAGTTGATTTAGCTCAGCAGGAGAAAAGTCTTGTGTCATGGTAACATGGCAACCTTGTGTAATATGTCCGGTACTGTTAGGAATGGGCCTGGTAGTTCGGGTATTGTCTTTCGTTCGTTACCCATACAACAAGAGAGCTTTTATCATCTATGAATCCAAAAGTTGTGTTTCGCTGTTTCTTAATCAGTGTATTACTAGCCGCCCCCACGCCGCTTTTGCTGGCGGGGATTGTTCATTTAACCAACGCGCCTCTGGCCGATTTATGGCAGGCAGAGTTAGCCATTAGCGGCATCAGTGGTGTTTACATTGCCGTTGCCTTGGGCAGCTTCATCGTTTTATTTATAGGTACGTTAGCGTCGGCTGCTCTAGCTCCGCCGCTAGTCGTTAAACCGAAAGTAGAAAGCTCAGGCGACACGCGTGTTAAAGCTGCGCCGCGTCAGCCCCAGCCTGCCGACGAACGGGACGATGAAGAGGAAGACGTCATCGATCCCAACGACGGTCGGGAAGAGGGTGAAGTAAAGTGGTTTAATACCAATAAAGGCTATGGCTTTATTACTCGTGATAATGGCGAAGATGTATTTGTTCACTTTCGTGCTATCCGGGGTCGCGGCCCGCGTATGCTGGCAGAAGGCCAAATTGTGCGTTACCACGTCATGAAGAATGACCGTGGTTTACAGGCCGATGATGTGAGCATTATTGAGTAGCATGTCCACAAGCGTAGTATCAATGTGAACATAATCGACCCCGCCCCGGCGGGGTCGATTGCATTTTAAGAACAGTACTTCAAAAAAACTGTATTTATGCCGTCTTTTTTCAGGCAGTGTTAGCGGCCTGAATCGGGCCACTCAATAGCGCCTTCTTTTCCGCCGGGTAGCACCTGCCAGAAGCGGTCAGGGTCATCGCCTGGATGCCAGCCGCCAAGCGAGCAGCGCACTTCCGTTTGCAGCGCCTCTGCGGCGTGTTGCGCGCACTCCTGGTCGGTCATCCAGGGCGTATGGCTACTGTCAAACCATAAGCTTGCAAAGCGGTCAGCTGCTTTTTCGACCAGTAGTATGGGCACCTCTTTCCCCTGGTGTTGGCCATGGGTTTTCCACTTGCCTTTGCCGGCAGGGCTTAATGGCGGTGCAGCAAGCGCACTGGCAAGCCATGCGTTAAGCGCTTCCAGTGAAATGCTGGCGACATACACTTCAATGTCCGGGTAGCGCTCCATCATACGTTGACCTCATCAAGCGTGAGTAGGGCCTGAAGCGTTGCCTCATAGATTCGGCTCAAATCATCCAGGTCGCTAGCGCGTACGCGCTCATTCACTTTGTGAATAGTGTCGTTAAGCGGGCCAAGTTCCACCACTTGAGCACCGAATGTGGCAATAAAACGCCCATCAGACGTGCCGCCGCTGGTGGATAGCGCCGGACGCTTGCCGGTAACGGCTTCTACACCGCGTACGGCCGCGTTGACCAGCTCGCCTTCTGCGGTTAGGAACGGCTCGCCGTTCAGTGTCCAGTCCAGCTGATACGGCAGGCCGTACTGGTCAAGAATCGCCTCTGTACGTGCCTTAAGCTGCTCATGCGTGACTTCCGTCGAGAAGCGGAAGTTGAATACCACTTCTACTTCGCCGGGAATGACGTTAGTCGCCCCAGTGCCCGCTCGCAGGTTGGAAATCTGAAAGCTGGTGGCCGGGAAAAAATCATTGCCCCCATCCCAGTGCTCATTGACGAGAGCATCCAGCGCGGGCATCGCCTGATGAATGGGGTTGCGCGCCAGGTGCGGGTAGGCCACGTGCCCCTGAATCCCCTGAATACGTAAAACGCCGCCCAGCGAGCCGCGGCGGCCATTCTTGATCACATCGCCAAGGTGCTCGGTAGAGGAGGGTTCGCCGACGATACAGTAATCAAGCCGCTCATTGCGTTCGCGCAGCTGCTCGACCACGGCGAGAGTGCCATCCACCGCTGGGCCTTCCTCATCGGAGGTGATTAAAAATGCAATACGTCCATCGTGGTCGGGGTAGCGAGCCACAAAACGCTCCACGGCGGTTAGCATAGCGGCCAAGCTGCCCTTCATATCGGCGGCGCCACGGGCACAAAGCATACCGTGATCGTCAATACAGGGAGAAAACGGCGGGAATTCCCAGCCGTTCGGTGGCCCGCTGGGCACGACATCGGTATGACCCGCAAGGGCAATCACCGGGCCGTGATGGCCACGTACTGCCCAGAAGTTCTGTACATCGCCAAACGGCATACGCTCAATATGAAAACCGAGCGCTGTTAAGCGCTCGATCATTACGTCCTGGCAGCCTTCATCATCCGGCGTCACTGACGGGCGGCTGAGCAGCTCAAAGGCAAGCTGTAGCGTGGGCGACAGCGTGTCAGGCTCAGTTATGGGCATGCAGTGCCTCATTTAGCGCGATGGCGCTTTTATTGGTTAGGCACTCGACGCGGCCATTTTTAGAGTTGCGGCGTAGCAGCAGGTCGTTTTGGCCCGCCAGTTCACGTGCCGCCAGCGTTTTCACTTCGTTGCCCTGATCGTCCAGCAAGGCCACTTTGGTGCCTGCGGTGATGTATAAACCGGACTCCACCGTGCAGCGGTCGCCCAGCGGAATGCCGATACCGGCATTGGCACCGATCAAGCAGCCTTCGCCGACCTTGATAACAATATTGCCACCACCTGATAACGTACCCATGGTGGAGCAGCCTCCGCCCAGGTCAGACCCTTTGCCGACCATCACGCCCGCTGAAATACGGCCTTCAATCATGCCGGGGCCTTCGGTGCCTGCATTAAAGTTAACAAAACCCTCATGCATTACCGTGGTGCCTTCACCTAAATGAGCGCCCAAGCGTACCCGCGCCGTGTCGGCAATGCGTACACCGGTCGGCACAACGTAATCGGTCATTTTGGGGAATTTATCGACACAGTCGACGGACAGCGCACGACCGGCGAGGCGGGCTTTCAGGCGCCGCGCTGGCAGCTCTTCGATATCGATGGCGCCTTCGTTGGTCCAGGCAATATTGCGCAGCAGGCCAAACATGCCGGTCAGATCAAGGCCGTGCGGTTTGACCAGACGATGCGAAAGCAGGTGCAGCTTAAGGTATACCTCTGGCGCCGTTTGCGGAGCCTGATCCGTTTCCAGGAACATGGCTACCAATGGGCGTTGGCTGGCGGCCAGCGACTCAGCAAGCTCAGCCTGTTCAGGGTGCCCGGCTGCCTCAAGCGCCTTGGCTAAGCGGGTGCAATCTTCTGGCAAAAAGCTAACGGCGACATTGCCATGCGGCGCATCAAGCGCTTGTTTGGCCGCATTTATCAGGCTTTCCTGCGGGCTGAAGAGCGGTGCCGGGTAGTAAATTTCCAGCCAATCGCCTTGAGTGTTTTGCGTGCCAATTCCAAGCGCAAAGCTCAGCATAAAAGTTCATCCTGTTGTTGATAACGTTGTTAACCGGGTCATTAGCTAACGTAAAAGCGGCGGTATAACAAAGTGTTGATTCAAAAATAAGCAAAATAGTAGCGTTGGATCAGCCACTGATTTTATCGTAATCGCCGTCGCGATAACCTACTTTTAAGGCGTCACTGCCGGTATCCAGCAGTGGTCGTTTAAGCAGTGTTGGGTGTTGGAGCAACAGCTGGCGCGCAGAGTTAGCATCCAGGCTGTCTTTGTCTTCCTGGGGAAGGTCGCGCCAGGTCTTGCTGCGCTTGTTGACGACTTCCAGCAGTGGTGCCCGTTCCAAAAGATGCTCAAGCAGGCTCGCCGAAAGACCATCTTTACGCAAATCATGGGTTTTAAAAGGCACGCCGTTCGCTTCCAGCGCTTTGCGCGCCTTACGACACGTATCACAGGTATCAATGACATAGAGTGTAAACATGGTATCTCCTTTCGAGCTGTTCGTGCCGTAAAAGGTGAATTAACCGCGCTCAATAAGCTGGCGGATACGCTGCGCTGCTTCCAGAGTGGGCGCAAGCTCCGCCACCAGGGCTAGGCGTAGCCGCCCCGTGCCTGGATTAATGCCCTGAGCATCAGGACGGCCCATCAAGCTGCCGGGCAGCACGCTAACGTGTTGCTCGGTGTAAAGTCGCTGGGTGAAACCGATATCATCCCCACCTGGTACCGCGGGCCACAGGTAAAAGCTTGCCTCTGGCGTTGGGAAGTCCATCACCGGGGCCAGTACCTCTACCACGGCGCTGAATTTTTCACGGTACGCATCGCGATTGGTGCGTACGTGCGCTTCATCCTGCCAGGCTGCTATTGAGGCATATTGAACCGGCAGCGACATGGCGCAGCCATGATAGGTACGGTAGCGCTTGAACGGCGTAAGAATGTCCGCATCGCCCGCAACAAAGCCAGAGCGCAAGCCCGGCAGATTAGAGCGCTTGGAGAGCGAGTGGAAGACGACGCAGCGCCGGTAATCGTTACGACCAAGCTCGGCGCAAGCCTGTAATAGCCCCGGCGGTGGCGCGTTTTCATCCAGGTAAAGCTCGGAATAGCACTCATCAGAAGCAATGATGAAATCGTGCTCGTCGGCCAGCGCAATCAGCTGTTTAAACTCATCCATTGACGTAACCGCGCCGGTCGGGTTGCCTGGTGAACAGATAAATACGATTTGCACATCACGCCAGGTGTCGGGGCTGACACTGGCAAAATCTGGCCGAAAGCCATTCTCGGCCGTGCAGTTTAAATACATCGGTTGACCGCCAGCCAACAGCGTCGCACCTTCATAAATCTGGTAAAACGGGTTGGGCACTATCACCTTGGCAGGCCGAGTACGGTCCAGTGCGGCCTGTACAAACGCAAAAATGGCTTCACGCGTGCCATTAACCGGCAGTACCTGGCGCTCGGCATCAAGACCCGCAAGCTTAAAGCGCATGGTCGCCCATTCAGCGAGTGCTTCACGTAAGCTTGGCAGGCCGTTGGTGGCCGGATAACGTGCCATATCAAGCTGATGCTTCACCAGCGCATCAAGCGCTGCTGGGTAGGGCGCGTGCTGCGGCTCGCCGATGGTTAAGGGAATATGCGCCAAATGGGTAGGCGGCGTAAGGTCAGCTTTGAGGCCGGCCAGTTTCTCAAACGGATAAGGGTGTAGGGCGGCGAGATCAGAATTCATGGCGTATCCGTTGAGAGCGTTCTATTGAGAGCATGCCCTGCAGGCGTATTAAACGGCAGGCTAAGCGCCGATTATAAGCAAGCCTCGGGGTTGGCTCAAATTTAACCACGGGGCGCGGCGTCTTTAAGTGTTTACACGCCTAGCACCTCAATTAATCGCTCGCGCAGCTCTTGCTGGCGTATCGGATCGGTTAAGGGTTCGCCTGCTTTCGTGGTGATAAAGAAAACGTCCTCAACACGCTCGCCCAGCGTGGCGATTTTGGCCGCCGAAAGGGCGATACCCTGCTCCATAAAAATACGCCCTACGCGGGCCAGCAGCCCAGGTCGGTCAGGGGCCGTTAGCTCAAGGAGTGTGCGCTCGTTAGCCGGGTCCTGCTCAATCAGCACTTCGGTGGGTACCTTGAAGTGTTTTAACTGACGCGGCGTATGGCGGGTCACAATTTCTGGGTAGTCGTCTGGGTCATCCAGCTCTTCGATTAAGTGTTGGCGCATCTCTTCGATACGCGCCGTGTCGCGAATCGGTTGACCGTGGCTATCCAGCACAATAAAGGTGTTTAGCGTCCAGTTATTGCGCGAGGTAGCAATGCGGGCATCATGAATGGAAAGCCCGAGCTGCTCCATGGCGGCGGCGGTGGCGGCAAACAGGTCATCCACCGAGCGTGTGTGGATAAACACTTTAGTGCCGCCCTCTGCCATATCAAGCGTCGGTGCGCTGATTAATACCAGCGGCAAGGGAGAGGCGTTATGCGCGAGGATGCCTTGGGTTTGCCAGACAATTTCGCTGGGCGCGTACTGGAGGAAATAGTCCTCCCCAAGCGGTTCCCACAGTGCATCAATCTGCGTGCGCCCAAGCCCCATGATTTGAAGTAGCGAACGCGCTTCAGAGCGCGTTTCCCGCACCCAGTCATCACGGTCCGGCGGATTTTTTAACCCGCGGCGTAAGGCGCGCTTGGTTTCAGCATATAGCTGGCGTAAAAGCGATGCCCGCCAACCGTTCCAAAGCGTGGGGTTGGTGGCGTTAATATCGGCCACGGTGAGCACATACAGATAATCCAGGCGCATTTCGTTACGCACGATTAGCGCAAAGTCGCGAATGACGTCAGGGTCGCTAATGTCGCGCTTCTGAGCGGTCATCGACATGAGCAAATGGTGCTCGACCAGCCAGCTGGCAAGCTTTGTATCGTGGGCTGAAACATGGTGGTGCTGACAAAAATGCGTAACGTCTTTGGCGCCGATTTCAGAGTGGTCGCCACCCCGGCCCTTACCGATATCGTGAAACAGGCCCGCTATCCACAAAATGTCCAGCCTGGGAAGCTGGTGGATGAGCGCAGCCGCCACGGGAAAGTCGTCTTTGGCATCGGGTTTGCGAAAGCCGTGTAAAAACTTCAGCAGACGCAGCGTATGCGCATCCACGGTGTAGATGTGGAACAGATCATGCTGCATCAATCCTACGGCTCGGCCAAATTCGGGCAGGTACTTGCCCAATATGCCGTAGCGGTTCATACGCCGGAGCTGGCGCGGTACGTTGCCGGGGGCGCGCAGTATTTCCATAAACAGCCGCTGATGGTGAGGGTCATCGCGGTAGTGATCATCAATCTGATGGCGGTGGTCGCGAATCAAGCGAATGGTGTCCGCCCGTACGCCTTCGATTTCCGGGTGCCTGGCCATGAGCAGAAATAGCTCCAGCATGGCCTCTGGCTGCTCGCGAAACAGCGTGCGCGAGCGTGCTTGAATATAGCCGCCCTTGGTTTCAAAGCGCTCGTTGAGCTGGATGGTTTCCAGCGCCTCTTTGCCGCGCAAAATCACTTCGTCGAAGTGCTGAAGTAGCATGTCGTTAAGCCCGGCCAGCGCCGTTACGTGGCGATAGTAGCGCTTCATGAACTGCTCAACGGCTAACCGCTCGGGCGTATCTTTAAAGCCAAACAGCTCAGCAATCGTGCGCTGGTGATCAAACAGCAGGCGGTCTTCGGCGCGGTCTGTCAACATATGCAGCGCATAACGCACTTGCCACAAAAACGCTTGGCCCTGGCTTAAGATACGCAGCTCGGCATCGTTCATAAAGCCATTGGCGACAATGTCGGTGTACTGTTCCGTACCGAAGTGGCGCTTAGCGACCCAGCCAATCATCTGAATATCGCGTAGGCCGCCAGGCGAGCTCTTCAGGTTAGGCTCAAGGTGGTATTCGGAATTGTTGTAACGGTAGTGGCGAGCAATCTGCTCTTGCCATTTGGCTTCAAAAAAACGGTCGGCCGGCCAAATGTGCTCGGCGCTTAAGCGCTCGCGCATTTTTTCGCGCAGTGATGCAGGGCCTGCAATCAGTCGGGATTCAAGCAGGTTGGTGATGACGGTGACGTCCGCTTTGGCTTCACGTTCGCAGTCGTTTAATGAACGTACGCTGTGGCCGATTTCCAGGCCGATATCCCATAAAAAGGTGATAAAGGCAGTGAGCGGTTCGCGGTAAGCGGTGTCGTCGTCATCTTCAAGCAGTAGTTGAAGGTCGATGTCCGAATGGGGATGCAGCTCCCCTCGGCCATAGCCGCCAACGGCAATCAGTGCGATGCCTTCATCTGGCCAGGCGTGCTGCGCCCAGGCAATGGCGAGTAGTTGATCCAAATACCAGGCACGCCCTCGCACCAGATCGCGTATATCGGCGCCCGCACGAAACCGGTCATCCAGCTTGGCCTGGAGCTCACGAAGCGCCGTTTTAAACGGCGCTATGGGTGAGCGCGAGCCGGATAGCTCTGTACGAAAAGCATCAAGGTCGTAAAGCGACGTATCCGGCTCGAACCGGTGGTGGTGGAGGAGCATTAGTTATCTAAAAAACTAAAGTCTTCATCGCTACGCGCGGTCAGTACTTCAACCCCGGTCTCGGTGACCAGCAAGGTATGCTCCCATTGCGCTGAGAGGCTCTTGTCCTTGGTAACGGCGGTCCAGCCATCGCGCAAGACTTTGGTTTTGTAGCCACCCACGTTGATCATGGGTTCGATGGTAAAGCACATGCCAGCCTCCAGAGCGATATCGGCGTCTGGCGCGTAACCATCGTAATGCAGGAACTGGGGGTCTTCATGGAAGCCTGCCCCAATACCGTGGCCGCAGAAATCACGAACGACCGAGTAGCCATGGCCTTCGGCGTGCTTTTGAATCACTCGCGCAAGTTCTGAAAGGCGTACGCCGGGTTTTACCAGCGCAATGCTTTTATACAAGCACTCCTGGGTAATCCGGCACAAACGCTCGCCCTGTATGGTTTCGCCGATGATAAACATGGCGCTGGAGTCACCGTGATAGCCGTCGGGGGTTTTGACGGTAATGTCCAGGTTCAGAATGTCGCCTTTCTTGAGTTTTTTACTAAAATCCGGAAAGCCATGACACACCACATGGTTGAGCGAGATGCACGTGGCGTGGGTATAACCGTGATAGTTGAGCGGGGCAGGAACCGAGCCCAATTCGTTAACAATATAGTCGTGACAACGCTTATCAATATCGCCGGTGCTTACGCCTTCTTGTATGTAAGGAGCAATCATTTCCAGCACGCTGGCGGCTTGGCGCCCGGCTTCGCGCATTTTCTCGATTTCTGAAGGTGTCTTGATAGGAACGTTCATGAATTCTCGATATGGGTTCAGGCTGAGGTAGTAAGTGACAGCGTTAAAGCGACAGTATTAAGTGACAAATAAAGATCGTAACACGGGCTGTGACTTCATCTTGGTAATGATCTATGGTATAAAGCCGCGCGCTTTCCTGCAATCGCTCGCTCGCTTCTTTATGGTGAGTAGGCGATCATGGCAAGGCGAACAACCCGCAGCGGGTTCACTTTGAAGACGCTGCTTAATAGCAAGCCTTGAAAACACACATGCACCGACACATGGTCCCGGGTGCCGCTGACAACGTTTTATACGTGGTCAATGGTCGGATCCATGGGGTGCGTGGAGGCCTAACCCGAGTTTCAGGAGTTTTACCATGTCTCACGTTAATATGCGTGACCTGCTCAAAGCAGGTGCTCACTTCGGTCACCAGACTAAGTACTGGAATCCGAAGATGAACAAATTCATCTTCGGCGCACGCAACAAGATTCACATCATCAACCTTGAGCACACTCTTCCGGCGCTGAACGAAGCCGTTGATGTGGTTGAGAAGATGTCGGCATCCAACAACAAAATTTTGTTTGTTGGCACCAAGCGTAGCGCTAGCAAGATAATCAAAGAAGAAGCGAATCGCGTTAATCAGCCGTTCGTCAACCATCGCTGGTTGGGCGGTATGCTGACTAACTTCAAGACTATTCGTCAGTCTATCAAGCGTCTGCGCGAACTTGAAACCATGCGCGAAGACGGCACGTTCGACAAGCTGACCAAGAAAGAAGTCCTGATGGCAACGCGTGAGCAAGATAAGCTTGAGCGTTCTATCGGTGGTATCAAGAACATGGGCGGCCTGCCGGACGCACTGTTCGTTATCGACGTTGACCACGAGCGCATCGCGATCAACGAAGCCAACAAACTGGGTATCCCGGTTATTGGCGTGGTTGATACCAACTCTAACCCTGATGGCGTTGATTACGTTATCCCGGGTAACGATGACTCCATTCGCGCTATTCAGATCTACGTGAAAGCGATTGCTGACGCGTGTGGTCGTGCGAAGGAAGGTCGTCCGGACGAGTTCGTTGAAGTGACCGAAGAATCGGCTTCAGCCGACACTGACGCCGCTGCTGAGTAAGGTAGTAGCGGTTGCGGCGGGCAGTTAAGCCGCATCGTGTTGAAGAGGGGGCCTATGCCCCCTTTTTCCCGCTTTGGATGAACATCCGGGTGGGCCGATTACGCCGGGCCATCATGCGCCGGCAAGCGACCTTCAAAGTGATATATGATAGTCATTTATCGTGGCTACACTCTGTAGGGCGTTTAACTCTCATAGAACCATTTCCGAGGTGAATTCTCATGGCAGCTATCAGCGCCTCTCAGGTCAAGGAACTGCGCGAACGTACCGGTCTCGGCATGATGGAGTGTAAAAAAGCACTCACCGAAGCCGACGGTGATATCGACGTCGCGATTGAAAACCTACGTAAAAGCTCGGGCCTAAAAGCCGCGAAGAAAGCCGGACGTACCGCTGCTGAAGGCGCGGTCGTTACCCGCGTTGCTGAAGACGGCAGCTACGGTGTAATGGTTGAAATCAACTCCGAGACTGACTTCGTTGCCCGTGATGACAACTTCATCGGCTTCACGAACCAAATCGTTGATGCATTTTTCGCTGCGAAAAGCGAAGACGTTGCTGCTGTAATGGCGGGCGAACTTGAGTCTGTTCGCGAGCAACTGGTGCAGAAAATCGGTGAGAACATCGGCGTACGTCGCGCGGTAGTTGTCAACGCCGTTGACGGTGGTCTGGTGGGCGAATACGTTCACGGTGGCCGCATTGGCGTTCTGACCGTACTTAATGGCGGTACTGCAGAAGCAGCGAAAGACGTTGCTATGCACGTGGCAGCTATTAACCCAGCCGTTGCTCACCCGGCCGATATGCCGCAAGAGCAGCTGGATCAAGAGAAAGCCATCATCCTGGGTCAGCCGGACATGGCAGGCAAGCCTGAGCAGATTGCTGAGAAAATGGTTCAAGGCCGTCTGAAGAAATACCTGGCAGAGAACAGCCTGACCGAGCAGCCGTTTGTTAAAGACCCGAACCAATCCGTTGCTGAGTTTGTTAAATCAGCCGGTGGCGAAGTGGTTAGCTTCACGCGCTTTGAAGTGGGTGAAGGTATCGAGAAAGAAGAAGTCGACTTCGCTAAAGAAGTTATGGAACAGGCTGGCCGTCGTTAAGGTCAGACGTTCTAGTCAGAAGATGGCGTGCGCGTAAGCGCACGCCTTCGTGTATCCGGCCCCTGCTAAATAGGGGGTTGCTTCGCCCACCTGTGTCCAAGTCTGCTTCAGGAGAGATGCCATGTCACGAGATGTTCAAGAGCCTACCCCGCTTGTTGTGCCCCATAAACTTGAAAAGTCGAAGTCAAAATACAAGCGTATTTTGCTGAAGCTTTCAGGCGAGGCGCTAATGGGAGAGCACGATTTTGGTATTGATCCTAAAGTGTTAGACCGTATGGCGCTGGAAATCGGCCAACTGGTGGGTATTGGTGTGCAGGTCGGGATTGTGATTGGAGGCGGCAACCTGTTTCGAGGTGCGGCGCTCAGCGAAGCCGGAATGGATCGGGTCACAGGCGACCACATGGGAATGCTGGCAACGGTCATGAACGCGTTGGCCATGCGCGATGCACTGGAGCGTTCAAATATTCGTTCGCGGGTAATGTCGGCGATTCCCATGAGTGGTGTGGTAGAGCATTATGACCGCCGCACTGCCATCCGTTATTTAACGTCAGGAGACGTGGTACTGTTTTCGGCAGGAACCGGTAATCCATTTTTCACAACCGACTCGGCCGCTTGCTTACGCGGTATTGAAGTGGATGTGGATGTGGTCATTAAAGCGACCAAAGTGGACGGGGTGTATAACAAGGACCCCCTAAAACATGCCGATGCCGTAAAATATGATCAGCTCTCCTACGATGACGCTCTGGACCAAAAGCTAGGCGTTATGGATTTGACCGCTATCTGCCTGGTACGTGACCATAATATGCCGGTGCGGGTATTTGATATGAATAAGCCTGGTGCCCTGCTGAATTTGGTAGTAGGGGGCAAGGAAGGCACGCTGATAGATAGAGGGTAATAACGTGATCAACGATATTAAGAAAGACGCAGAGTCTCGTATGAAAAAAAGTGTTGATGCGCTGCATAGCAACTTCAACAAAATCCGTACCGGGCGTGCACACCCCAGTATTCTGGATGCCGTTACCGTTGATTATTACGGCAGCCAGGTGCCGCTTAGCCAGGTGGCATCGGTTAACGTTGAAGATGCGCGTACGCTTGCGGTGGCTCCCTGGGAGCAGGGCATGGTGCCGAAAATCGAAAAGGCTATCATGACCTCTGATCTGGGCTTGAACCCTTCAAGCGCGGGTAATGTGATCCGTGTACCGATGCCCATGTTGACCGAAGAGACACGCAAGGGATATATCAAACAGGCACGTAGCGAAGCTGAAAATGCTCGCGTGGCTGTGCGTAACGTGCGTCGCGATGCCAACGGTGATTTCAAATCCTTGCTAAAGGATAAAGAGATTACCGAAGACGATCAGCGTCAGGGTGAAGATGAAATCCAAAAGCTGACCGACAAATATATTGCCGAAGTCGATAAAGCGCTTGCCGCGAAAGAGCAGGACTTGATGCAGGTATAAGCACCTGCCTTTTATTTAGCTGCGGGTAGCCAGGCTGCCCGCTAGGCCTATGGCTTTACTATGACTGAGCTTTTGTGCGAGACCTCATGACGTCACCGCAGTTTCCTCAAGAACAGCCGGACGACGCAAGCACGCCACCCAAGTGCCTGGGCGAAGCACTGCCGTCGCATGTCGCGATCATAATGGACGGCAATAACCGCTGGGCAAAGGCCCGCGGCCTCTCTGGCGTACGTGGTCATCGTGCAGGCATCGAAGCCGTTAGAGCGGTAATTCAGCGCGCAGCCGAACGCCAGGTAAGTACGCTGAGCCTGTTTGCCTTTTCAAGCGAGAACTGGAAACGTCCGGCTGCTGAAGTGAATGCGTTGATGGAGCTCTTTTTGATGGCGCTCAAGCGCGAAGTTAAAAAGCTTAATGAGCGCAATATTCGGCTAACGATTATTGGTGAACGGCGTGGCTTCTCTCACGCCATTCAGAAGTATATACAGCGTGCAGAAGCGCTGACCGAAGGTAATACCGGCATGCACCTAGTGATCGCTGCCAATTACGGCGGGCAGTGGGACATTGCACGCGCAGCGCGACATTTGGCTGAGCAGGTATCCGCCGGTGAGTTACAGCCTGCCGATATCGATGAAGCCTGCTTTGACAGGGCAATGGAAGCAGACCACGTGCCTCCTGTTGACCTGTGTATCCGAACAAGTGGCGAACAGCGATTGTCGAATTTTATGCTGTGGCAGTTAGCGTATGCTGAACTGCATTTCTCGCCCTTACTCTGGCCCGACTTCGGTGCCGATGCGCTGGACAGTGCGCTGTACGACTTTTGTCAGCGGCGTCGGCGTTTTGGCATGACCGACGAACAAATAGAGGCGCAAGGTGCTTAGACAGCGGATTATAACCGTAGCCTGGCTGGCGCCCTTGGTGCTGGTTGGTCTGTTTGGATTGCAAGGTGGCGCGTTTGCGCTTTTTACCGCTTTGATGGTGTTACTTGGGGCTTGGGAGTGGACGAACCTGGCAGGCGTTATCCGGCAGCGTCAGCGTGTTCAGCTGGTCGCCGGGCTTGCGGTGGTGATGCTACTGATGTGGCTCACCGGTGCCGCGTTTGCTGTATGGCCTTTATGGTGCGCCGCCCTTGGCTGGCTGGTTAATCTTTACTGGGTGACCCATTACCCGGAAAAAGGACAGCAGTGGCAGTCAACGCCACGCCGCTTGGCGATGGGGCTATGGGTGCTGCTGCCCTGCTGGGTCGGCTTTAATATTCTGCGCGATAGCGGCGGCGTATGGCTGTTGTTTGTATTATTGCTGGTGTGGGCGGCGGATATCGGCGCCTATTTTGCCGGGCGTCGTTTTGGTAAGCGCAAGCTCGCCCCAAGGGTCAGCCCCGGTAAGTCCTGGGAAGGCGTTATTGGTGGGCTTGTTGCCACCACGCTACTGGCGCTTGTCTTCGCCTTTTGGCAGTCGTTAACCCCGGGTGTAGCTGTTGGCTTGGTGGTAGTCACCGTTATTGTCACGCTTATTTCAGTGCTGGGCGATCTGCTGGAAAGCATGCTCAAACGCTACCGAGACATCAAGGACTCAAGCCAGCTGCTACCGGGCCATGGCGGCGTGCTGGACCGGATTGATAGCTTGACGGCGGCGATTCCGCTCTTTGCGCTGCTCTATTTGCCCGTTCTTCAAGGGCAGGTGCCTGTCTTATGAGTCAACCGTCCTGCCAGTGGATTACCGTGCTGGGCTCAACCGGCTCTATCGGGGTGAGCACCCTGGATGTCATCGCCCGTCATCCCGAGCGTTATCGGGTGTATGCGTTGACGGCACATACCTCTAGGGAAGTGCTTCTGGAACAGTGCCTGACGCATCATCCCCGTATCGCGGTACTCGATCATAGTGACGATGCGCAATGGCTTCGCCAAGCGCTTGATGACGCTGACCAACCGACCGTCGTGCTGGCGGGTCGTGAAGCACTCTGCCAGGTTGCCCGTGAGGCGTGTGTCGATGCCGTTATGGCCGCCATCGTTGGGGCAGCGGGGCTGCTGCCTGCGCTGGCCGCTGCAGAAGCGGGCAAGCGCGTACTACTTGCGAATAAAGAAGCGCTGGTGATGAGCGGTGCGCTGTTCATGCAGGCGGTTGAGCGCTCTGGCGCCACGCTGTTGCCTATCGATTCTGAGCATAATGCCATTTATCAGTGCCTGCCGGTAAAGCATCGTGGCGGGCTTGAGCGTCATGGCGTTCGGCAGTTGCTGCTAACAGCGTCTGGCGGGCCTTTTCGCACCTGGAGTGCGGACAAGGTTGCCAATGCGACACCCGACCAGGCCTGCGCCCATCCTAACTGGTCGATGGGGCGCAAGATTTCGGTTGATAGCGCCACCATGATGAACAAAGGCCTTGAATTAATTGAAGCGTGCTGGCTGTTTGATGCAACGCCCGAGCAAATTCAGGTGGTAGTGCATCCGCAGAGTGTGATTCACTCCATGGCAGCTTACATTGATGGCTCTGTCATCGCCCAGCTGGGCAACCCGGATATGCGTATACCCATTGCCTATGGACTGGCATGGCCCGAGCGTATTGAGGCCGGTGTAGAAGCCCTGGATCTGTTCCAGATCGCGCAGCTGGATTTTGAAGCACCGGATGAAGCGCGCTTTCCCTGCCTACGCTTGGCCCGTGAAGCCATGCAGAAGGGCGGTGCCGCGCCGGCGATTCTCAATGCCGCCAATGAAGTCGCCGTTGAGGCCTTCCTGGCGGAAAGGCTCAGCTTTGGTGAAATAGCCAACGTGGTTGAAGAAGTTGTATCGCAGCCCTATGCAGGCAGCGCCGATACGATTGAAAATATCTTGGCTGCAGACCACTGGGCGCGTCAGCAGGCAGCACAAAGGGTCATGTTACAAGCAGGCTAGGCAGTGCCGTACCGAATATTGAGAAGCAAGTAGGTCACTTAAGCATCGGCTGATGTGCAGGGTGCCAGGGAGTTTATTGTGGGCCTGTTACAAAACATTTTAGCGATCATCGTCGTGCTGGGTTTGTTGATCACCTTTCACGAGTTTGGCCACTTTTGGGTGGCGCGCCGCTGTGGCGTCAAGGTGTTACGTTTTTCGGTGGGCTTTGGCAAACCGCTCTGGTCCACCGTGGACCGCCAGGGGACGGAGTACGCAATAGCGGCCATTCCGCTGGGCGGCTATGTCAAAATGCTGGACGAGCGTGAAGCGCCGGTACCGGAAGATCAGCTTGACCAGGCCTTCAATCGCAAAACGGTATGGCAGCGTATCGCCATTGTTGCCGCTGGACCTTTGGCAAACTTCCTGTTGGCTATTGTTGCCTACTGGGCGCTCTTTGTATCCGGGACGACCGTGGTCGCTCCCATGGTGGGAGATGTGCTGCCTGATTCACCGGCAGCTGAAGCAGGCCTTGCCCACGGCGATGAAATTATCGCTATTCAAAATGATGCCGTACGCTCCTGGGAGGAGGTCAACCTAAAGCTTATCTCGATGATTGGTTTTAGTGGCTCGCTAACCATCAATGTGTTGCCTGAGGGCAGTAGCAGTGAACGAGCTTACGCGCTGGAGGTCGATAACTATCTGGCCCGCCAGGACCCGCCCCAGCCACTGCAATCCTTGGGTATGGCGCCTTGGCAGCCAGAATTCCCTGCAGTATTAGGCCAGGTGGTCGATGGCGAAGCTGCCGCCAATGCGGGGTTGCAAGCAGGCGATCATATTATTGCGATTGACGGCACGCCGGTGGAAGAATGGATGCAGTTTGTCACGATGATCCGCCGTAGTGCGGGTGAAACGCTTAGCGTAGCCTATGAGCGAAATGGCGAGCAGGGCGCACTAACACTAACGCCGGGTAGCAATCTGCTGGAGAGTGGCGGTGAGGTTGGGTACATTGGTGCAGGCGTTGAGTCGGTAACGTGGCCTGAGTCACTACAGCGCGAAATTCGTTATGGGCCTACCGAAGCGGTTGGACAAGCGCTATCGCGTACCGGTGATATGATTTTATTAACCGTTGATGCGATTCGTAAAATGTTGGTAGGTTTGATTTCACCTTCCAATCTTTCCGGTCCTATTACGATTGCGCAAATTTCGGGTGATTCGGCCCGTGCCGGAATGGAAGCCTTTGTAGGCTTTTTAGCATATTTGTCCATCAGCCTTGGCGTGCTTAATTTATTGCCTATTCCGGTGCTCGATGGTGGACACTTGCTTTACTATTTTTTGGAAATCGTACGTGGGCGGCCGGTCTCTGAACAAACCCAAGCCATTGGATTGCGCATCGGGCTTGCCATGGTTGGCGGCCTGATGGTGATGGCTCTGTATTTTGATCTGATGCGCCTTTGGTAATGACGCGTGTAGCGCGCAGGATGCCTTGTCATCTGCCTGCACAAATGTATATGGTGCTTATCTAACGTGATAGGCAGACCAACGCGAGCGAACTGACAGCATGAAAATCAAGACCCTTGGAATGGCAGCACTCTTGCTGGTAGGCGCTAGCGGCGCCCAGGCACAATCCTTTGATGTTTCGGACATTCGAGTGGAAGGACTACAGCGGGTATCCGCTGCATCGGTCTTTAATGCGTTTCCTGTCAGTACGAATGATCGGGTTAGCGAGCAGCAGCTAGCGTCAGCCGCACGCGATTTGTTTGCCACTGGTTTATTTGAAGATGTTTCGCTAGCTCGCGAAGGCGATGTATTGGTTATTCAGGTAGTTGAACGACCGACCATCGCGCGCTTGAACCTCACTGGCAATAAGCAGATTTCAGAAGAGGACCTGCGTAACGGCTTACGTCAGTCAGGGTTGTCGGAAGGGCAAGTGTTGCAACTCTCGACCCTTGAAGAGATTCAGCGTGAGCTTGAAGGTGTTTACCAGGCTCAGGGACGCTACAGTGCTCGCATTACGACCGAGATTGAACAGGTTGATGAAGGGCGTGTACAGGTCAATATCAATATTAATGAAGGCGAAGTCGCCAAGATCCGTCAAATCAATATTGTCGGTAATCAGGATTTTGACGATGAAACGCTGCGCGATGTTTTTGAGCTGAACGACAAGCCGGGGCGCTTCTTTGGCTGGTTTTCAAGTGATGAGTACTCGCGTGAAGCTTTATCGGGCGATATCGAGCGCCTTCGCACCTTCTATCTTGATCGTGGCTATGTAAATTTTGATGTTACCTCCACGCAAGTCTCTATTGGGCCTGAAAAGTCCGAAATATTTGTTACGCTTAATGTTGATGAGGGTAACCAATATCGAGTAGGTGATGTCCGCTTTGTAGGTGATATGCAAATCAGCGAAAGCGAAGCACGCCAACTCATGGAGATCCATAGCGGAGACATTTTCTCTCGTGGTCAGGTGAACGCATCGACCGAAGCGCTACGCCAGCGTTTGGGCGCTGAAGGTTTTGCTTTCGCCGATATTCAGGGTATTCCTGAAATGGCGGATGACGGTGAAACGGTTGACCTGGTCATCGCGGTTGAACCTGGCCAGCGCACTTATGTTCGACGTATTGAGTTTTATGGTAATACCACCACCCAGGACGAAGTGCTGCGTCGGGAAATGATTCAAATGGAAGGCGCCCCCGCATCGACCGACTCAATTGCTCAGTCGCGCCAGCGCCTTGAACGGCTTGGCTTCTTTAGCCAGGTAGAAGTGGATACTCAGCCGGTACCAGGTCAGCCTGATCAGGTGGACGTCACCTACAGTGTGGAAGAGCAGCCCTCAGGCTCGGTGTCTGCCAGCGTGGGCTTTTCGCAAAGTGCCGGGGTAATCTATGGAGTTGGACTGGCACAAAACAACTTCCTGGGTACGGGTAACCGGGTCAATGTTGGCGCGCAGCGCAGCGACACCTTCACCAGCGTCAACTTTGCCTTCACGGATCCTTACTGGACACTTGATGGTATTTCTCGCGGCTACAACATATTTTACCGTGAAACGGACTATGCCGACTCGGATATCTCTACCTACTCGACCGATGCGTACGGCGCGGGTATCAACTTCGGCTATCCGATAAGTGAACTGTCTCGCCTCAACTTCGGGGCGAGCATTGAAGAACTTAAAATTAAAACCTACAACGATACGGCGTCAGAAATTCATCGCTATGTGGATGACGAAGGGGAGCGCGCTCAAAGCCTTAAACTCACGGCGAGCTGGACGCGTAACAACCTTAACCGAGGCGTGATGCCGACAGCCGGTAACTATCAGCGCCTGTCGCTTGAAACCGGCGTGCCGGGCGGCGATGCAGAGTACTATAAGCTGCGCGCTCGGGCTCAGCAGCTATATCCGCTCAATAACGATGAGAGTTGGGCGCTTAAGTTTAGCGGTAACCTTGGCTATGCCAATACGTTTGATTCAAACGATCCTTTTCCCTTCTATGAGAATTTTTACGCAGGTGGTTTAGGATCGGTACGAGGCTTTACATCCAATACATTGGGGCAACCTACCACGCCGGGAGTTGAAGGAGGGCGTGATCGCACAATGGGCGGTAATGTGTTGGTGGAAGGTAGTGCTGAAGTGATCTTCCCCATGCCCTTTGTAGAAAATCAGCGTTCTGTGCAGCCTTCGCTGTTCCTGGATGCCGGTAATACGTTCTTGAGCTCCTGCTACAAGGTATTAGAAGCTGATGTGGGTCGTCAGCAGTGTAGTTCTGGCGTCGACCTGGGCGATTTGCGCTATAGTGTGGGCGTTGGCCTTTCCTGGTTAACACCGGTTGGTCCGCTGACCTTTAGCATCGCGGAGCCGCTTAAAGACAAAAGCGGTGATGACACACAGTTCTTCCAGTTCTCGCTGGGACAAACATTCTAACTTTGCTAAAGGGGCGCGCCCTTGGTAGCGCCCCCGCTTGATGATAAGGAAGTGACTCGATGCGTAAACTGACAGCGGCCGTGTGCTTATTTGGTGCGATTGTTTTACCGGTTCATGCAGCAGAAGCTGCAGAGGTTGCCGTGCTGGATTGGCGAGCTGCGCTGATGAATACCCAGTCGGCTCAAACCTCGCTAAATCAGCTGGAAAACCAGATTGGCAGTCAGCAGAGTGAAGCCCAAAGCCTGGGAAATGAGTTACAGCAGTTGCAAGAACGCTTGCAGCGCGAAGGCGAAACGATGTCTCAGTCGCAGCGCGAAACACTGATCGCTGAGCTGCAGCAGAAAGGTTCGCGTTTTGAGCAGTTACGTCGTGATGTTATGGAGGCTCAGCAGCGTTCAGAGCAGCAGTTTCTGGAAGGTGCGGAACTCAAGCTTGAGCAAGCGGTGGAGCAAGTGCTGAACCGTCACAATATTGATGTATTGGTTGAGCCTCAAGGAGTGCTTCATTCCTCGGTTGATTTGCCTAATGTGACTGATGAAGTTACGCAAATATTTGATTCGATGTAATTAATTTTTTAATGACTGTTGGTGTAGCTGTGCTGCACTATTGCTTTATTGGGCTCCCATGACGCACGCATCTCACCATCTTACACTTGCGGACATTGCTCGCCATTTAGGGGTCACCTTTGAAGGTGATGCCGCGCTACCCATTCGTGGTTTAGCAACACTTAAAGAGGCCACATCTGATCAAGTGGCCTTTTTAACAAATCGCGCTTACCTCAAGGATTTGGCCACCACTCAGGCGGCAGCCGTGCTGCTTCACCCTGAGCATGGCAAGAGTTGCCCGGTACCAAAGCTTGAGATGGAAAACCCCTACCTGGGGTATGCCAAACTCTCTCAGCTATTTGACCCATTGCCTGCACGTGATAAGGCCGGTATTCATCCCACCGCGGTCGTTGCCGACAGCGTAACGCTGGGTGAAGGCGTCTCGATCCAGGCCCACGCCGTAGTAGAAGCGGGCGTAACACTGGGTGACCACGTTGTGGTGGGCGCTGGGAGTGTCGTTGGGGCTGATAGCGTTATCGGCGAAAATACTCGGCTGCATGCCAATGTGACCGTGTGTCACGGCGTGATTATTGGCAAGCGGGTCATTTTACAAAGTGGCTGTGTGATTGGTGGAGACGGTTTTGGGTTTGCCCACGACGGTGAAGGTTGGCACAAAATTGCCCAGTTAGGTGGCGTTGTGCTGGGTGATAATGTCGAAGTTGGCAGTTGTTCAAGCATTGACCGTGGTGCGCTAGGCGATACCCTGATTGGCGATGACGTTAAAATCGATAGTCAGGTACAAATCGCTCATAACGTCACTATTGGTGCCCATAGCGCTTTGGCGGGCTGTGTCGGTATTGCAGGGTCCACCAAAGTAGGCAAGCACTGCATGTTGGGTGGGGGGGTTGGATTATCAGGCCACCTAACGATTTGTGATGGCGTTCAGGTCACCGGAATGAGCCTTGTGACCAATTCGATTCATACTCCCGGCGTCTACTCGTCAGGTACGGGGGCAATGAGTAATTCGCAGTGGCGTAAAAATGCGGTGCGGTTTAAGCAGTTGGATGATATAGCCAAGCGGCTGTCTCGGCTGGAAAAAACGACGCGTGACACCTAAAAGCCATATTGTTTACTAAGTAAGTAGCTTGAGACGAGAGGGCGGCAGGGTATAATTCCCTGCCCTTTAACCAGACGAAGTGCTGGTATTTGCCTGATGCCTATCAGGCGTTTTTCATTTTGAGGTCGTTACGATGGTTATGGATATTAACGAAATTCGCGAATACTTGCCCCACCGCTATCCGTTTTTATTGGTGGATCGAGTGACAGCATTAACTGTGGGCGAATCCATCGTTGCGTTCAAAAACGTTAGTATTAACGAGCCATTTTTCAACGGCCACTTTCCACATCATCCGATTATGCCGGGTGTGCTGGTAGTCGAGGCACTGGCCCAGGTTTGCGGTATTTTAGGCTTTAAAACAGTTAACAAGCTGCCAGCGGATGGCTACGTGTACTACCTGGTGGGTAGCGACAATGTACGTTTCAAGCGCCCGGTGATGCCAGGTGACCAGCTTCAACTGGAGGCTAACGTAATTCGTGGCAAGCGGGGCATTTGGAAATTTGCGTGTCGCGCCACGGTTGACGGAGAGCTTGCCTGTGAAGCAGAAATTATTTGTGCTGAGAGGAAGGTTGCTTGATACATCCTACTGCACTGGTTGACCCAACGGCAACGCTCGCAGATGACGTTGAGGTTGGCCCTTTTAGTGTTATTGGGCCTAACGTCACGATCGGCGAAGGCTCCATAATCGGCCCGCACGTAGTGGTCAAAGGACCCACTGTGTTGGGGAAGCGCACGCGTATTTTTCAGTTCGCCTCGGTAGGTGAGGATTGTCAGGACAAAAAGTACGCTGGTGAACCTACTCGTCTGGTCATGGGCGACGATAACGTTATCCGTGAAGGCGTGACGCTTCACCGTGGTACGGTACAAGACCGTGGTGAAACGACGATTGGTTCCCGCAATCTGTTTATGGCCTACGTACACGTGGGCCATGACTGTGTCATCGGCAATGACTGTATCCTCGCCAACCAGGTAACGCTCGCCGGGCACGTAACGCTGGGTGATTACGCTATCCTGGGTGGCCTGTCTGCCGTGCACCAATTTTGTCACTTTGGTGAACATGCCATGGCGGGCGGTGGCTCTATTATCACTAAAGACACGCCTGCCTATGTCATGATTAACGGCAACCCGGCAGAAGCGCGTGGTCTGAATCTGGTCGGCTTAAAACGCCGCGGCTTTAGCCGTGAGGCAATTAATGCACTGAGCGTTGCTTATAAGATGGTCTATCGCCAGGGGCTTACCGTCGAGCAAGCGCTTGAAGAGATGCGTGCGCGCTTTGATATAGAGGAAGTGACGGAGTTCGCTGACTCTATCGAGCGTTCGACCCGCGGCATTACGCGCTAACCATGTCCATTCGCTTATGACCTTGCAGCGTGTTTATCTGGTGGCTGGCGAGCTTTCGGGGGATATCCTTGGGGCTGGTCTGATGCGTGCGCTTAAGTCGCGTCATCCAGAGGTTGAGTTTCGTGGGATTGGCGGGCCTCGCATGATCGCTGAGGGGATGCAAAGCCGCTTTCCGTTGGAAACGCTTTCTGTGATGGGGCTGGTTGAGGTCATCAAACACCTGCCTGAGCTGGTAGGTGTGCGCCGCACGCTGCGTCGCGAAGCGCTCGCCTGGCAGCCGGATATCATGGTTGGTATCGACGCGCCTGATTTTACGCTCGGCCTGGAAAAGCAACTGCGTAATGCCGGAATCAAAACGGCCCACTACGTCAGTCCTTCTGTTTGGGCGTGGCGACAGGGGCGTGTGAAAGGCATTGCCAAATCCGTTGATGGAATGCTCACTCTGCTGCCCTTTGAGGCCGATTTTTACCGGCACCACAGTGTTCCTGTCGTGTTCGTGGGTCATCCGCTTGCCGATGAGCTGCCGCTTGAAAATGACCGCATCGCAACGCGACAGGCACTAGGTCTTGATGAAGATGCGCCGGTGCTTGCTTTGTTGCCAGGCTCGCGCAGCAGCGAAATACGTTTCCTGGGTCATACGTTTTTAGCCGCCGCTGAACTGCTGTGCCAGCGCCATGCCACGCTAAAGGTTTTGATTCCGGCTGCCTCAGCACTGCGTCATGACGAAATTCAGGCGCTCTTGTCTCACTATCCAACGCTTGCCGAGCGTGTGCAGCTGTTAAATGGCCAAGCGCGAGAGGCAATGGTCGCCAGTGATGTGGTGCTCCTGGCATCCGGGACCGCCGCGCTTGAAGCCATGCTGTGTCACCGGGCGATGCTGGTTGCGTACAAGATGGCGCCGGCCACGCATTGGCTCGCCAAGCGTATGGTGAAAACCCAGTGGATATCGCTACCCAATCTGATCGCGCAGCAAAGCGTGGTGCCTGAGCTTATTCAGGACGCGGCGACACCGGAAGCTATCGCAGACCAGCTTTATGAGTTGCTTAGCGATCACGAAGCACGATTGGCGTTAGAGGCACGCTTTGCAACGATGCACGCCGACTTGCAGCGCAACGCCAGTCGACGCGCCGCTGAGGCAATCACCGCTATCGCCTTAGGCCAATCACTGGAGCAGCACAATGCCCGCTAAATCAGGCGATTTTCCGCCGCTTGAGATTGCTTATGTGGGCGAGCGCTTGGCGGGGGTCGACGAGGTTGGGCGTGGGCCGTTAATCGGTAGCGTCGTGGCCGCAGCGGTGATCCTGGACCCAGCACGCCCCATTGACGGTCTGACTGACTCTAAAAAGCTCACCGCCCGTAAGCGTGAAGCGTTAGACGTGCTGATACGCGAACAGGCGTTAGCCTTTGTGGTCGCTGAGGCAAGCGCTGCCGAAGTTGATCAGTTCAATATTTACCACGCCACGCACTTGGCAATGCGTCGTGCGATTGATGGTTTAGCCCCTGCGGCCGAGTACTTGCTGGTGGACGGTAACCGTTTGCCGGGACATAGTTTGCCGGGGCAAGCCGTGGTCAAAGGCGATGCGCGCCATCCCGCCATTGCTGCGGCGTCGATTCTTGCCAAGGTCGCGCGCGATGCCCAGATGGTTACGCTGGATATGCGCTATCCTGAGTACGGCTTTGCACGTCACAAAGGCTACCCAACGAAAGAGCATCTTGAGGCGCTATCCGCTCACGGGCCGCTTGAAGAGCACCGCCGAAGCTTCGCCCCCGTTCAGCGCCAATTAGCCCTCATTTAAGTGCTGTCGCTACGTTAAATTAACGTTATTTCATTTCTTTTTACCGAGATTCTACCGAGAGTGTCATGACGGTACCGTTTGTTCATCTACGTTTGCACAGTGAATACTCCCTGGTCGACGGCTTGGTAAAACTTAAGTCGTTGGTCAGCACTACCTTTGATCGCGGTATGCCGGCATTGGCGCTAACCGACGAAACAAATCTGTTCGGCTTGGTGAAGTTTTACAAGGCCGCTCAAGGGGCCGCACTCAAGCCCATTATTGGCAGCGACTTATGGCTCTTTAATCCCCACGATGAGTCACATCCTTACCGTATAACGCTGCTGGCGATGAACGATGTCGGCTATCGCAACCTGACCGAGCTGATCTCCAAGGGCTGGACCCACGGCCAGCGTCAGGGGCGGGCCATTTTGGATAAGCGCTGGGTGCTTGAACAAAGTGAAGGCCTGATTGCGCTTTCCGGTGCGCGGGAGGGCGAAATTGGCCGCCATCTGCTTTCCGACCATGAACGTGAAGCGCGCCAACTGCTTGAAGAGTGGCAGGTTGCCTTTCCGGATCGTTTCTATTTGGAGCTGATTCGTACCGGGCGTCCGCTTGAAGAGGCGTGCGTGCATGCCAGCGTCAAGCTTGCCATCGATACCGGCACGCCAGTGGTGGCCACCAATGACGTACGCTTTCTTGAGCGGGAGGATTTCTGGGCGCATGAAACGCGTGTCGCCATTGGTGAAGGCAAGGCGCTGGACGACCCGCGCCGTGAACGCCGCTACACTGAAGAGCAGTATTTAAAAAGCCCGGACGAGATGGCAGCACTGTTCTCGGATATCCCCGAGGCGCTGGAAAACAGCGTGATGATTGCCGAGCGCTGCAGCGTGGATGTACGTCTGGGTGAGATATTTTTGCCTGAGTTCGAAATCCCCGAGGGAATGACCCTGGATGAGTTTTTCCGCAAGGTCTCCCACGACGGCCTGACGGATCGTCTGAACTTCCTGTTTCCTGTCGAGCGCTACCCGCGCGACAGTGACGAATACAAGGAAATTGACCAGCGTTACCGCGACCGGCTGGAGTTTGAACTCAACGTTATTATTCAGATGGGCTTCCCCGGCTACTTTCTGATCGTCATGGACTTCATTCAGTGGGCCAAGGATAACAACGTACCGGTAGGGCCCGGGCGAGGTTCCGGTGCGGGCTCTCTGGTTGCCTACGCGCAAAAGATCACCGACCTTGATCCCATCGGCTACGACCTGCTGTTTGAGCGCTTTTTGAACCCTGAGCGTGTTTCCATGCCCGACTTTGACGTCGATTTCTGCATGGAAAAACGCGACAAGGTGATCGAGTACGTGGCCGAGCGCTACGGGCGCGACGCGGTATCGCAGATTGTTACCTTCGGCACCATGGCGGCCAAAGCCGTGGTACGCGACGTGGCACGTGCTCAGGGCCGGCCGTACTCGCTGGGTGACAAGCTCTCCAAGTTGATCCCGTTTGAAGTGGGCATGACGCTTGGCAAGGCGATCGAGCAGGAGGCTGCGCTTAAAGAGTTCATTGCTAACGACGAAGAAGCTGAAGAGATCTGGGAAATGGCCCTCAAGCTTGAGGGTACGACCCGGGGCACCGGCAAGCACGCGGGCGGCGTGGTCATCGCTCCCACCAAACTGACCGATTTCTCGCCCTTACTGTGCGATGAAAGCGGCAATGGGCTGGTGGTTCAGTTCGATAAAAACGATATCGAAGACGCCGGGCTGGTCAAGTTCGACTTTTTGGGACTGCGTACGCTGACCATTATCGACTGGGCGCTTGAGATGGTCGATAAGGTTCGCGGCGTGAACGGCCAGGAACCGCTGAACATCGATGCGATTCCGTTGGATGATGGCAAAACGTTTGAAATGCTCAAGCGTGCTGAAACTACCGCCGTTTTCCAGCTCGAATCTCGCGGCATGAAGGAGCTGATCAAGCGCCTGCTACCAGATTCGCTGGACGACATGATCGCTCTGGTGGCGTTGTTCCGCCCCGGCCCGCTGCAGTCAGGCATGGTCGATGACTTTATCAACCGTAAGCATGGCCGTGCCGAAGTATCTTATCCACACCCGGATTACCAGCACGAGCTGTTAAAGCCGGTGCTGTCGCCTACCTACGGTATTATCCTTTACCAAGAGCAGGTCATGCAGATCGCTCAGGTAATGGCGGGCTATTCGCTGGGCCAGGCCGATATGCTGCGCCGGGCGATGGGTAAGAAAAAGCCCGAAGAGATGGCCAAGCAGCGCTCAGGCTTTATGGAAGGCTGCGCGGCCAATGGTATCGATAAGGATCTTGCCGGTAATATCTTCGACTTGGTGGAAAAGTTCGCCGGTTACGGGTTTAACAAGTCGCACTCTGCCGCCTACGCGCTGGTGTCTTACCAGACTGCGTGGCTGAAAGCCCATTATCCAGGGCCATTTATGGCCGCGGTTATGTCCACCGAGATGGACAACCTGGATAAGGTAGTGCCGCTAATCGAGGAGTGCCGTAACCTCAAGCTGACCGTTACTCCGCCGGACGTTAACGTAGGCGGCTACAAATTTACCGTGGATACCGAAGGGCGCGTGGTTTACGGCTTGGGGGCGATTCGCGGGGTGGGCGAGGGGCCCATCGGGGCAATTGTCGAGGCGCGCCAGACGGGTGGGCCGTTCACCGACCTGTTCGATTTCTGCCGTCGGCTTGACCCTAAGCGTATGAACAAGCGCACCCTTGAAGCGCTGATTCGCTCAGGGGCGCTGGATAACCTTGGTCCTAACCGGGCCGTGCTGGCGGCCTCTATGGAAGATGCCCTGAAGGCCGCCGCCCAGAACCACACCAACCAGAGCTTGGGCATGCTGGATATGTTCGGCGAGGCTTTTGCTGATGCCGAAGACGAAGCGCTCGACGTCTACACTGAGTACCTCGGGGCGCGGGAATGGACCGACCGCGAGCGCCTTTCAGGTGAAAAAGATACCCTCGGGCTTTATCTTACCGGGCATCCGATTGATGAATATGAGCGTGAATTAAAACGCTTTGTATCAACACGTATTAGCGATTTAAAACCCTCCCGCGAACCTCAGCGGGTGGCCGGGCTGGTGGTTGCGATGCGTACCATGAAGTCCAAACGTGGCGATACCATGGCGTTTATCACCCTGGATGATCGCACCGGGCGTATTGAAGCATCGTTGTTTGGTGAGCTATTCGACCAGTTACGTGGTCAGATAGAGGCTGATCAGGTATTGATTGTTGAAGGCGAAGTTTCCAGTGACGATTTCTCTGGCGGGCTGAGACTGCGTGGAAAAGATGTAACGCCTATGGTCACTGCCCGTATTCGCTATGGCGATGCCGTTGAGCTTGCACTGGACGCCGAGCGTATCAATGGCCGCTTGGTCGAGAGTCTGCGCGATAGCTTAGCGCCCTACCGGGATAATGGCGGTTTGCCGGTGCGGTTGCAGTATCGCCATGCCCAAGCCGTCGGCTGGCTGGAGCTTGCCGGTGAATGGAAAGTCGCGCCCAGTGATGACTTGCTGCTTGCGTTGCGCGATGTGGAAGGGCAAGCGGGGGTTCAGCTACGTTACCGCTAAACCTGACCGTATGACGGTTGGGGAGTGTCGTTGAGCAGACCCTGCCTTGCGTGGCAGGGTCAGGATGCGATAATACGTCTATTAGATACTCGTTTCGACAAGGCCTTTTTATAGGCAGCTTACAGGCAGAGCCGATGAATCCCAATTATCTCGATTTTGAACAGCCCATTGCCGAGCTTCAGGCAAAAATTGAGGAGCTACGTTTGGTTAGCTCCGACAGCGTTAATCTCTCCGATGAGATATCCCGGCTGGAGGAGAAAAGTCGTAAGCTGACCGAATCGATCTTCAAGGACTTGACGCCCTGGCAGGTCTCTCAGCTATCGCGTCATCCTCAGCGCCCTTATACGCTCGACTATCTTGAGCATATGTTTAGCGACTTTGACGAGCTACATGGTGACCGTAACTTCGCTGATGACGCTGCTCTGGTAGGCGGCGTTGCGCGCTTGAATGATAAGCCGGTCATGGTGATCGGCCACCAGAAAGGGCGCGATGTTAAAGAGAAGGTGCGCCGTAACTTCGGTATGCCTCGCCCGGAAGGTTATCGTAAAGCGTGTCGTCTGATGGAAATGGCCGAACGCTTCAAAATGCCGATTTTAACCTTTATCGATACCCCCGGTGCTTACCCAGGCATTGACGCGGAAGAGCGTGGCCAGAGTGAAGCGATTGCCTACAACCTGGCGGTCATGTCGCGCCTGAAAACACCGATTATATCAACGGTTGTTGGCGAAGGCGGCTCCGGTGGGGCATTGGCGATCGGCGTATGCGATGAGCTGTACATGCTTCAGTACTCCACCTATTCGGTTATTTCACCAGAAGGCTGTGCGTCTATTCTCTGGAAAAGTGCCGAAAGAGCCTCTGATGCGGCCCAGACAATGGGGATCACCGCAGAGCGCTTAAAAGAGCTTGGCTTTGTAGATGGGCTGATTAAAGAGCCGCTAGGCGGTGCGCATCGTCATCCGATGACGACGGCGGAGCGTGTGAAAGAGACCGTCACCGAGGGCCTTGAGCGCCTTCAGGCACTGGATACCGATGCCCTGCTGGAGCGCCGTTATAAGCGCTTAATGAGCTATGGCGCCCCAACTGCCTAATCAGCTTGAACGCCTGTTAAACGACGCCCTGGTGGAAACCCCATCGGGGCGCTCTATTTGGGTCGCGCTCTCCGGAGGGCTTGATTCCGCATTGTTGCTGACGCTGGCAGCTTCTGTTTGCCGCCAGGCCAATCGCCCACTGCGCGCCATCCATATTCATCATGGCTTGCAAGCCGCCGCCGATGACTTTGAGCAGCACTGCCAAGTGCTTTGCAAGCAGCTTGGCGTGCCGCTTAGTGTGGTGCGCGTAACGGTCGACGCTGCTGGCGGTATTGAAGCGGCAGCGCGTCAGGCGCGCTATGCTGCGTTTCATGAGCATGTTCCCACGGGAGACACCGTTTGGCTGGCCCAGCATCAGGATGATCAAGCGGAAACCTTTCTGCTGGCGGCACTGCGGGGAAGCGGTATTCGTGGGTTAGCGGGAATGCCACACTGCCGTCATGCACACGGCCTTACCTTCGTTCGGCCCTGGCTCTCGATTGCCCGGCGCTGCCTGGAGGGGCGAGCCTGCCAAATCGGCCTTGAATGGCGCGAAGACCCCACTAATAGCGATGTCACGCTTGATCGCAACCGCCTGCGTCATGACGTGTTGCCTCTTCTCAAAGCGCGCTGGCCCGACATGGCTGGCGCGTTTTCCCATAGCGCTAAGCATGCCGGGGAAGCGGATGCGCTGCTCAGTGAGTATGCCCAAGCGGAGTTGGAGGCGCTTCGCACAGATGCTAACAGCGCCGACTTGGAGTGTATTGATGCCCTCGCGTTGGCCACGCGCTCACGGCCTCGTCAGCGATTGCTGATACGCTCCTGGTGCCAGCAGCGATTATTGCCGACCCCGCCTCAGCGTCGTCTGGAGACGCTACTTGATCAATTAACGGCCGCACCGGACGCGAGTGTGCACGTCACGTGGCCAGGAGCGGAGGCCCGGGTGTGGCAACAGCGGCTTTATCTAATGGCGCCGCTTGAGCCGCTACCGGCCTGGCAGTGTGCCTGGGATGGCAGGGCAGGGCAGGCAACACCGTTAGGTGCGCTGGAACTCTCGTTGAAGTCCGATACGCCGCTAACGTTGCGCTGGCGCCAGGGAGGAGAAGTGATTGCGCTTGCCGAGCGAGGGCGCCGAGACGTTAAAAGGCTGCTTCAGGAGGCCCAAATTCCCCCATGGGAGCGCGAGCGGCTGGTGATGGTCATGGCGGAAGACACTTGCCTTGGCGTGGTTCAGCCGCCAGCCAGAGTGCTCTGGAAAGCGGCTAACGTAAGGTTTGTCTCGTAGGCGGTGTGCCCGTCTGTCTCTTAGTCTTCCTGTATGACGTTCAGCGTGAAGCCTGCGGCGTCCATATACGCCTGCTCCTGCTCAATATCGGTGCTGAGTAGCGTTGGTTCATCGCTGGCGGGCAGTGCCAGCGTTAAGCTGTCGGTATCAACACTAATATTCGGCAAGGGTGGGGCGTTTTCGGGGCGTGAGTGGTTAATCAGTACCGCCAGGCGCAGCAATAGGGCAAGCCGTATGCTGTGCGCGTGCTGCGCCTTGGGGAGCGCCTGCCACTCCTTGAGCGGGAATTTACGCCGATGGGCACGCACTAGAAAGGCCAGCTGATGCTGCTCCGGGCGTGAAAAGCCCGCCAGGTCAGAGTTTTCCAGCAGGTAAGCGCCATGGCGATGAAACTGGCTATGGGAAATAGCCAAGCCAATTTCGTGTACATGGCTGGCCCACTGAAGGTAGTAACGATGCTCATGGGTGAGCGACCAGGTGCCTTGCACCTGCTTAAACAGACGCAGTGCGGTCTCGGCCACGTTATCGGCCTGTCGGGTATCCACGTCGTAAATGCGCTGGAGTACGTCAAGGCTTTTGGAGCGCGTGTCTTCTGCGCTATTGCGTCCAGCCATATCATAGAGCACACCCTCGCGCAGGGCGCCGTCGGCAAAACGCATTTGGTGCAGGTCAAATGCCTCGAAGATAGCGCTTAAAATGGCCACCCCAGCAGGGAAAACTCGTGCGCGGTCAGGCTTTAACCCGTCGAGTTCGACTTTGTCCAGCTGTTTGCACTTGAGCAGGCGCTCACGCAGTTTTTTGAGCCCGCTGCGCGTAATCACACCTTCAGAGGGTGTGTCACCATAGGCGAGAAGAACGCTAGCCACTGCTTTAATAGTGCCACTGGAGCCTACTGGGTCTTCCCAGCCAAGGCGCAGGTAGGGGCGCTGGATATGGGCAAGTTCTGATAACGCGGCCAGTTCGGCGCGGCGCATGCGCTTTTCACTCATCTCGCCGTCAGGAAAGTAGCGGCTGGTAAAGGTCACACAGCCCATGCGCAGGCTTTCCAGCGCCTTGGGTTCAAACTCTTCACCAATGATAAATTCTGTTGAGCCGCCACCAATATCGACAATCAAGCGGCGCCCGTTTTCGGCCAAGGCATGAGCCGCCCCTAGATAGATAAGCCGGGCCTCTTCACGGCCCGCAATAATTTCGATGGGGTGACCAAGTTGTGTTTCAGCCCGTTCAATAAACGCCTGGCTATTATGGGCGTCACGCAGGGCGTTAGTGCCCACGATACGCAGGTTTGCGCTCTCAATATCACTTAAAAACGGCGCGAAGCGGCCCAGGCAATCCAGGGCGCGCTGAATGGCTGCTTCGTTAAGCTTGCCCTCTTCATCCAGGCCAGCCGCCAGTTGGACTTTTTCACCCAATCGTGCAACGACTTGAAGACGCTCATTTTGATAGTTGGCTACCAGAAGGTGAAAACTGTTGGAGCCGAGGTCAATGGCGGCTAGCCGCTGTGGTGCTGCGTTTTCCAGGTCGCTAACAGGAGCGCTAACGGGGGGTGAAATGTCCTTGGGCATGAGCTATCCTTCGTATTGGCTTTGCCAAGGTTGCGGTGCGCTTGGGCTATTGTCAATTGGCAAAGACTTGCGTTTATCGCGGGCCTTGACTACCATCGAACGACAGGTCTGACTCGACCTTGCCTGCTACAAGGCTGATTGCTAGAAATTACCCAAAAAATTACTAGTAATAGCTCTGCTGACAAGAGATCGTTGATAGCGTGTCGATTCAGTTGTCTTGGTTGCCAAGCCTTTCTGGTGCTAGGCTTTCCTAGTTAAGCTTTCCTAGTTAAGCTTTCCTGGTACTAGGCTTTCTTGGTATTATCGGGACTTATTGAACGTCGTATTTATTTAATGCTGTACTTACCTTGGCTAAGCACGCGATGATTGTGCTACGTATATTGACTAACTAACGCTTATCCAGCATGTTAACAAGATACTGCTTATCCAGATAGCATCAGCCATATTTCCAAGTCGTCAGATGACCCGCTGATTGGTTCTTTCCTTATGCCAATCAGAACAAACAACTGCATGTACCCTCGAACTGAGCAATAACTCATTGCCTCATTGCACCAATGCCATGAGTTTTCACATGCCCAGCGGCTTACCATCGAGTACGTGCTTTATCGGGACCTGAACGCATCACACGGCGCCTAGCCATATCAGTACGTGCTACGCCTCCTGTCTTATTCTGGCGCCTTGCGCCTAGCTTCCAGAGCAACTTTCTAACACGCCGATGAATCTCACTGAACTCAAGCAAAAAACCGTTCCCGAGCTGCTCGATATCGCCCGCGAAATGGGTATCGATAACCTGGCCCGTTCGCGCAAGCAGGACATCATTTTCGCCATCCTCAAACGACACGCTAAAAGCGGTGAGGACATTTATGGCGACGGTGTACTGGAAATTCTTCAGGATGGCTTTGGCTTCCTGCGCAGCGCCGACAGCTCCTATCTTGCCGGACCGGACGATATCTACGTATCGCCCTCGCAGATTCGCCGTTTTAACCTGCGTAAAGGCGACTCCATTTCCGGCAAAATTCGCCCGCCCAAAGAAGGCGAGCGCTACTTTGCTCTGCTCAAGGTTAGCCAGATCAACTTTGACCGTCCGGAAAATGCCAAGCACAAGATTCTCTTCGAGAACTTAACGCCGCTATTCCCGAATGACCGTTTGCGGATGGAAATCGGTAACGGTTCTACCGAAGATCTAACGGCCCGTATCATCGACCTGACTGCGCCGATTGGTAAAGGTCAGCGTGGCCTGCTGGTGTCTCCGCCTAAAGCGGGTAAGACACTGATGCTGCAGAACATCGCCACCTCGATTACGCGCAACAACCCTGAGTGCCATCTGATCGTACTGCTGATCGATGAGCGCCCGGAGGAAGTGACCGAAATGTCGCGTACCGTACGCGGTGAAGTGGTGGCTTCCACCTTTGATGAACCGCCAGCGCGCCACGTTCAGGTCGCTGAAATGGTCATCGAAAAAGCCAAGCGTTTGGTTGAGCACAAAAAAGACGTGGTTATCCTGCTGGACTCGATTACCCGCTTAGCGCGTGCCTACAACACCGTCGTGCCGAGCTCCGGTAAAGTGCTTACCGGTGGTGTCGATGCGCATGCGCTTGAGAAGCCTAAGCGTTTCTTCGGTGCGGCGCGTAATATCGAAGAGGGCGGTAGCTTGACCATTATCGCTACGGCCCTGGTGGATACCGGTTCGAAGATGGATGAAGTCATCTTCGAAGAGTTCAAGGGTACCGGTAATATGGAAGCGCACCTTGATCGCAAGCTGGCGGAAAGGCGCGTCTTCCCGGCAATCAACATTCGTCGCAGCGGCACGCGGCGTGAAGATCTGCTGGCGTCTGAGGAAGAGATGCAGCGCATGTGGATTTTGCGCAAGCTGCTCAACCCGATGGAAGACACGGCTGCCACGGAATTCCTGATTGATCGTCTGAAGGATACCAAGACGAATCTTGAGTTCTTTGAAGCGATGAAACGCCGCTAGGATTGATGAAAATCACTATAGCGGCGCAAGCCTAGCGGGGAGTGTGTCTTGAAGTATAACGACTTGCGCGACTTCATCGCGGCGCTGGAAGCGCGCGGTGAACTCAAGCGTATCCAAGCCGAAGTTGATCCTTACCTGGAAATCACCGAGATTTGCGACCGCACGCTGCGTGCCGGTGGCCCGGCACTCTTGTTTGAGAATGTGAAGGGCCATGATATGCCGCTGCTGGGCAATCTTTTCGGTACGCCAAAGCGCGTGGCGCTAGGAATGGGGCAGGAGTCGGTCGAAGCGCTGCGCGAAGTGGGTAAGCTGTTGGCCTTTTTAAAAGAGCCTGATCCACCCAAGGGGTTGAAGGACGCCTGGGATAAGCTGCCTATCTTCAAACAAGTGCTTAGCATGGGGCCTAAAACCGTTAAGCGGGCGCCAGTGCAGGAAGTCGTTTTTGAAGGTGACGAGGTTGATCTTGATCGCCTGCCTATCCAGCACTGCTGGCCGGGCGATGCGGCGCCTTTAGTCACTTGGCCGTTGGTCATTACCCGTGGCCCGCATAAAAAGCGTCAGAATCTGGGGATTTACCGGCAGCAGAAGATTGGCAAGAACCGCCTGATCATGCGCTGGCTCTCCCACCGCGGCGGGGCACTGGATTTCCAGGAGTTTCAGCAAGCGCACCCTGGCGAGCCTTTCCCGGTTGCCGTAGCGTTGGGTGCTGATCCGGCTACGATCCTGGCGGCCGTGACCCCCGTCCCTGACTCACTCTCCGAATATGCGTTTGCCGGGCTTCTGCGCGGCTCGCGTACCGAGCTTGTTAAGTGCGGCCATTATGACCTTGAGGTGCCTGCCTCCAGTGAGATTATTCTGGAAGGGGTTATCTATCCTGATGATATGGCGCCTGAAGGCCCGTACGGTGATCACACCGGCTATTACAACGAGGTGGATCACTTCCCGGTCTTTACGGTAACGCGCATGACCATGCGCCGTGATGCCATTTATCACTCCACCTATACCGGGCGGCCGCCGGATGAGCCTGCCGTTCTCGGGTTGGCGCTTAACGAAGTGTTTGTGCCGATACTCTGCAAGCAGTTTCCTGAAATTGTCGACTTTTACCTGCCGCCTGAAGGCTGCTCGTATCGCATGGCGGTTGTTACCATGAAAAAGCAGTACCCAGGTCACGCCAAGCGCGTGATGATGGGGGTATGGAGCTTTTTACGTCAGTTCATGTACACCAAGTTCGTGATTGTGCTGGATGACGACGTTGATGCGCGCAACTGGGAAGACGTGATCTGGGCGATTACCACTCGTATGGACCCGGCGCGAGATACCGTGATGGTTGAGAATACGCCTATCGATTATCTGGATTTCGCCTCGCCTGTCTCTGGCTTGGGTTCCAAAATGGGGCTCGATGCGACCAACAAATGGCCAGGCGAAACGGACCGTGAGTGGGGCACACCCATCGTGATGGACGATACGGTCAAAAAGCGCGTTGACGAGCGGTGGGAAGAGCTGGGAATCGGTATTCCTCTGCCAGCACCGCGGCATGGCGGTTAAGAAGGTAGTCAAGTTTAGCGGCGCACGTTGATCGATTTTTCATATAGAGGTTTTCATGAGCGCAAGGACGTTAACCTGCCAGGTAACGGCCGTTGAGGATTTAAATCCTGACGTATTTGGCGTGACGCTAAAAGGGCGCGCAGAATCAATGCAGCATGCGCCTGGGCAATATCTAGAACTTAAATTGGATGACAACACCTGGGTGCCCTTTTCAATTGCCAGTGCCGAGCAGGGCGATGGCGTCATTGAACTGCATATTCAGCACTGGCCTGAGCGTGATAATTCAGTACGACTTCGAAACTTGCTCCAGGTGGCCAATCAGCTAACGCTGCGCTTGCCCGGCGGTGAATGTGTGGTTGACGCGCAAAGCGAGCGTCCGCTGCTACTGATTGCTGCCGGCACAGGGTTTTCACAAATGAAAGCGATTGTTGAGGCCACCCTGCGTGACCAGCCCGAGCGGCCAATCTCACTCTGGTGGGCTGCCCGTGAGCATCGCGACCTTTACGCTGAAAGCCTGGCGACTGAGTGGGCGCAGCGCTATCCCAATGTAACGTTTAAAGCGGTCACCGAATTTCCGCTAACCGAGCCTTTGGCAAGCGGCGAGCGTATTCATCACCATCAGGGCCGGGTTGATCTTGTACTGGAGAAAGCGGCGCTGACGTTCAGCGATTATGACGTGTATCTCTCCGGCTCGCCCGGCATGGTATACGCCTGCCTGGATGTGTTGGAAGCCAGAGGCGTGGTGAGTGAGCGGGTTTTTTCCGACGTATTTGCTTATGCGCCGCGTGGGTGATTGACCCACGGTGTTAGTCTGTCACTTTTGGCTATGGCGCTGTTTGTTAATCAACAGTTGCCATTTGCCAAGCTTAAGGGCAGGATAAAGATATACATTTTTTAAAACGACTTTTCGCGGCCCCTTGGCTTGCCAATCATCAGGAAAAATATGCACACACAAGCGCCTTTTCACACTACTAACCGCCTGCCTTTTGTGGCGGTTAGTGTGTGCATGAGCGTTGTGGCCTATTTTGGATATTGGTTTAGCCACGGTGTGCCCGCGGCCGACGGTTAACGTCGCGCTACCAGGCACACCTTCCAGGTTGCCTGCCGAATCTTCAAGCCCCGGTTGGTAACCCCGCCGGGGCTTTTTGCGTTTAACGGCTTTTGCCATAGGAATTTCATTAAGGAGCTTCACCATGATGTATCGCGCTTATAACGTCACTATCGCTACCGGCTATGTGGGCTATGGCTGGCGATTTAGCGACGCGCGGTCGGTGCAAGCTGCCACCTCCGACCGTGCCCGTTTGGGTGGTAACGCCAATCAACGATGTCATGTGATACCGGAGAGTTAATGATGAATGCCCAGGCAAGCCTAGCCCCGATCAAGAATGCTAACGCCAAACCCCTTGGCGACAGTACGCCCAGCCCTGTTAATCACTTACCAACACCCGCCGAGTTACGCCAAAGCGTTGCCGTTGATGCTCGGTTAGGCCAGCAAATTTCTCAACAGCGAGAAGCGGTTCAGAAAATATTAAGTGGTCAGGATAAAAGATTATTGGTGGTGGTAGGCCCCTGTTCTATCCATGACCCGGACGCAGCGCTTGAGTACGCTGACCGTTTGGCGGCGCTAAGTGAACAGGTGGATGAGCAGATTTTACCGGTAATGCGGGTTTACGTTGAAAAGCCGCGCACGACGGTTGGCTGGAAAGGGCTGGCCTATGACCCTGATTTAGATGGTCGTGGTGATATGCCCAAGGGCATTACCCTCTCTCGTGAATTGATGCATGCCGTTGCCGCCCGAGGCCTGCCGGTGGCCACCGAGCTGCTTCAGCCCATGCTCGCGCCCTACCTGGATGACCTCTTAAGTTGGGTAGCGATTGGTGCGCGCACGACAGAGTCGCAACTGCACCGTGAGCTGGCCAGTGACTTGGCCGCGGCGGTCGGATTCAAAAATGCCACCAGCGGTGATGTACAGGTCGCGATTGACGCCATACAAGCTGCCGCTCATGGGCATCAGCGCTTTGCTCAGGACAGCCATGGACGTCCCATCATGCAGCAAACAGCCGGTAACCCTCATACGCATGTCGTGCTTCGCGGTGGGCATGGCGAACCTAACTATCAGGCAGCGCATGTTCATGCAGCGATCAAGGCGCTGCATGAGGCGAGTCAGAACCCACGTTTAATGGTCGACTGTAGCCACGCCAATGCACGTAAAGATCATCGTCGCCAGAATGAAGTAATGCTGGATGTACTGGCTCAGCGGCAGGCGGGCAACGCCAATCTGGTCGCCTTGATGCTTGAAAGCCACCTGTTTGAGGGCAAGCAGCCGTTGAATCCTAGTGCACTGCGTTACGGTGTCTCGGTAACCGATGCCTGTGTTGGCTGGGAGGCAACCGAGCGGTTGTTAAAAATGGCCGCAGAACGATTAAGCTAACATTAAGCGACTCAGGCTTGTTTGCGTTGGTCAGCCCCGTATTATAGGGCACTCATTTGGATTGCGAGGTTGGCCATGGTGTTTACCCTTGAGCCGCATGATGTACAACGCTACCGCCGTAAGGCGCGTATGATTAGCTTTGCGATGGCGGGCCAGCTGGCCATTTTTGGAATGCTGTTTTCCATGCTGCTGACCTCTGCCCTGGGCAGCAGCTTATGGCTCTACGCGTTGGGTATCTTCTTGGGGCTTCTAGCCACCAGCGCACTCTTTGCGGTGCTGCGCGAACGGCCCTGGATGACTGAGATGCGCTACGTATGGCAGTTAAAGCAACACCTGTCGCAAATCAGGGGCTATTTACCTACGCTTAGGCGTGCACTTGAAGATGATAATCAAGCCGCGCTTAATATCGTGACCTTTTACCATCAAGGGATAACGCAGCTAGCCGAGCTAAATGGTCGAGAGCCCTCTCAAGACCCCACGTGGCTGGACGAGAAGCATCACTTGGCGGAAAAACGGGCAGCATTGGGATTGCCGCCCAGGTTTGATACCTTTGATCCGCAGGATCTACACGCCTTTAAGCGAAGCTAGTGCATTACACAATAAATCACGCGCGCAGGGAGCCTTGATAGATGACGTTTTTTACCCCCCTTCGACTAGCCGCTGTGGGTGCTTGTTTGATGGCACTCACCGGCTGTGCCTCTACGTCTTCACCAGCAGACGAGTCTGGCACAATGACCGTTAACAGCAGTGCCCCATTGCTGCCCTCGGTACTTTTTGCTGGAAACGCCGAGCAGTACCAAGGCTGGCACTGTCAGCCCGCTGACCAGAATTTAGTGACAGCGACGAATACTAATGACCTACGGCTTTGGTCGCTGCACGGTGCCTGGCAGCTGCCTCAAGCGGTCGTCGCCAACGGGGCTCGCTACCAGGATGGCGGTATCAGTTTTTGGAATCGAGGTAACCAGGCCATGGTAGAAACACCGCGTGGCCAGCTGCAGTGCACCCTTGGCGAAGAGAGAAACGTTCTTACTCGTTCAGAGCGTCCAGGCGTTATGTTTTTTGGGCATGGCAATGAGCCTGGTTGGGTGGTAGCGCTCGCACACGATTCCCCCACGTTAACCCTGGAGCTTAACTACGGCGAAGAGCGTATTGAGTTGCCCTATATGGTGAGCGTGATGGACAACGAAGCGGGCCGGGTGGTGCTTGAAAACGCCCGCGTTGAGCCTTTCTTTCGGGTGCGTATTGAAGCGGGCGCTTGCTTTGACAATATGAGCGGTTTTCCCTTCCCTGCGCGGGTAACGCTCAGCTACGGAGGTGAGCAGTTCAGTGGTTGTGGGCAGGGAATCGCCCCCTAAGCTTTTATTTCAGCGCCTATCAGCCATCACTGCTAGCGGTGCGGTGGCCACCGCTTAGCAGTGGTATTGACGCGGGGCAGCGCGCCACTCAGGCGAGATAAAGTCGCTTGCACAAAGCGCCATGGCATCTCCAGCGGCCCTTGCTGCGAGACGCGACAGCATATTTAGCTGCAGCCCACGTGCAGTCTCGATCTGCTCGCTGACATCCACAGGTATCCATGTGTCATCCTGCAGCGCTGCGAGGGTGAAGCTGAACGGGTGAAAGCCGGGATAGCCCAGCCGAAGATCGGTAGCAATTAATGTTTCATGTCCCTCAATATTGATGGTGTCATAGCGCAAAAAAGGGCCAGTAAACCACATTAGCCGCTGGCCAAGCGGGCCCGCCAACGCACTCTCTTCAAGCGCTATATTGCGGTATAACGGCTCCAAACGTGGCTGACGCTTGCCATCAAATACGCTAATCAGACCTTCATAATAGCGATCTTCATTGACCACGGTAGCCCGCCATAGCACCGTGTTAAAAGGGGTTGGTTGAACCAGTAAAGGCGCCTCCTCTAGCCCCATCTCGGCAAGAACCGTTGCCAGCCGGTGCTCAATGTTCAGCTTCGCTCCGGCTGCTAGTAATAAGTAAACGCTTGAGACAGCCAGCGCGGCCGTAGCGTACTTTTGTACCTGTTTTGACGCGATGCCTACGATTAAACCAATTAGAAGAGGCAGGGTGTAGAGCGGGTCAATGATAAATACAATCGGCCAAGCGACCGGTGATGTTTCTAGCGGCCAGAAGAGCTGCGTGCCATAGGTGGTCAGAGCATCAAGCAGTGGATGCGTGATTAGCGTGAGTGTAAAAAACCACCACCAGTGGATGAAGGAAATATCGCGTGCAGGGGCAAAACGGCGGCTAAGCAGGGCTAGTAACGTCGCGAGTCCGGTCAGTACAAATAACGAGTGGCTAAATCCACGGTGCTCGGTCACATTAGCGATAGCATCGCCATAGTCCAGCGCTACGTCCAGGTCGGGCAGTGTGCCCATTAGTGCCCCTATGAGAATGGCTTTACGGCCCAAGCGCCGACCCAGCACCGCACCGCCAATCGCAGCGCCCAACGCCGCCTGTGTGATTGAGTCCACTAACGTCTCCTTTGAGATAGCCCTCAAATAGCACTATACAGATTTTTCTTTGAATTCGACCTTGTATACTAAATCTGTCTAATGGTTGGTTAAAGCAGGCCGTCATTTAAACCGATAGTGGTGTAGGTCGGGCTGAATAATGAGCTTTGATGAGCATTTGGGCATAAGCCATCTGATATGCACAAGATTTGCTGGTTAAGACCTATTCTGTTTCCATCCACATAATGGATATCCGCGTTAACATTCATTCACCGGTCTTAATGAAAAGGAAATAACATGCAGTTTTTACACACGATGGTACGTATCAGCGATCTGGATGCATCGCTTTACTTTTACTGTGACCTGCTGGGTCTTAAAGAAGTACGCCGTAAAGAGAACGAAAAAGGCCGCTTTACGCTGATCTTTCTTGCCGCCCCCGAAGATGAAGAGCGCTCTGCGCAGCTCTCCGCTCCCGAGCTTGAATTGACGTATAACTGGGACCCTGAAACCTATACTGGCGGCCGTAATTTTGGTCACCTGGCCTATCGGGTAGACGATATTTACGCGCTTTGTCAGAAGCTCCAGGACGCCGGTGTTACTATTAACCGCCCCCCACGGGATGGGCACATGGCATTTGTAAAATCGCCTGACGGTATCTCAATCGAGCTACTGCAAAAGGGTGACACGCTAGCACCTCAAGAGCCATGGGCTTCCATGGAAAACAGCGGTAACTGGTAAAACCTATAAGGTGACGATTATGTCCATGAAGACGTTAACGCTGCGTCATTGCTTGCTGCCCTTGTGTGTATCGGCGGCTTTGCTTTTGAGCGCATGCAGCAGTTCGCCCGCGCCTCAAGAGGGGCATGAAGCACCGAGCAGTGCGGAGCTTTCAGGAGCGATAGTAGATCAGCGCTGGGATCTTTTGTTGATCGGAACAGATGAGAAATTAGCGTTTAACGAAACGCCGTTTTTTGAAATCTCTCGCGATGGAACGATTGCCGGTTATGACGGCTGTAACCGCTTTACGGGGCAGATAAGCTTGGGCGAAGGGCACCGCTTCGATGTAAAAGAGCTGGCGAGCACGCGTATGGCGTGCCCCGATATGGAAAACGCCGCGCAGGTAACGAACATGCTGGAAGGCGCCTATCGTTATCTCATTGACCATGACCGGTTGGTCTTGTTCGGCCCGGATAGCCGAGTGCTTGGCGGCTGGCGTGAAGGTAAATAAGCATCCCTCCATGGTTGGGCTACTGGTATTTCGTGATCCGGAATATCAGTAGTCCACTCTTCAACCGTTGAGGGGGCTTGTCCAGTAGGCCCGAGCGAACGTTTTAAAAGCTTACTTGAACGATGGCGTTTCCGTCGCGCTGTGCGTTATTTGTTGTTCTGCTCCGCCGATGTGACCGCGCGGGGCGCTGAATGGATAGCAGGTTTCAGTGACGCTAATTGCTGAGCGGTTGTGATAAACTGCCTGTTAGTATGAGATATTTCTAATGCAGCGATGGTCAGTGCCAAATCGTCTGCCAGTACTCGCGCCATACGAGCCTCGTAGGTAAGCCAGCAGCTCAGTGCTCGATGGATGGCACTATCGACATGCTTATTGGTAAAGGGTTGGTCTCTAAACAAGAGCAACCATCCGTGATGCGTGCCAGCTAGGCTCAACTTGACCGCGAGACTTCCCTGATGGCTGCCCTCGAATTCGATGACATCCGTTTGCTCAGCGTCATTACTTAACCATGACAGCTGCTGCAACAGCTGATGGTCAGAAGGGCAGTGACCAAAGCGATGGAGCGCGCCCTGAGAGGCTAGACAAATACCGCATGCATGGAAAATATCACGCCATCTTTGGTGATGCCGATCGAGAATTTCCTCAATGTTTGTGAAGAGATGGATATCCTTGCTGAGTAGTCTTCGCGATGTTTTTAGCTTTGCCTGCTGCCTGTCGATACATTTAGCACTTAATAAACCCAATTGATGCATTGCTATATCTACCAGCGAGCTGATCCAGTGTGTAGAGCCTATGTACGAGGATGGCGGGTGAGCAACGTAGCCCCAGGTTTCATGCTCTCCGTTTAATGCATAATACGTCAGCTGTGAATGGGATAGGGCTTCAAAGGACCGGATCGAGCTTATTTCATCTTCGTACTCAATATTACTGCCAAAGGAAAAATAGTAGATCAAACGCAACTGCCCGGTAGGGAGATAGTGATATAAAGCGACAGGTGTGTTTTTGGTCACTAACATATGGTGAAGCGTTTTCGTTAACTGCCTAGAAAGTTCGATGTGATTAGACGCAGACAAGAGTAAAAAGCATTTATCGTGAAATTCTGCAAAATGCTGGTCCCGCAGATAAATTATCTCACCCATCTTGAAGCCTCCTGTAACGTCAAGTCTTGCCGCTTACAGCTCCGCGAAGCAGCCGGAATGATCCAAAACTCAAAATTGAATTAATGATTCAATCAAAAGGTGAACTGCTATTCAACCATTATTGAATAATCAATTCACATTGTGGGCATGAATGAAAAGCTAATGTTTGCGGAGCGTTTAAAAATAGCGATGGTTTCGGCGGGATATGATGTTCGGCCGTCGACTCTAGAACGCGAGTTCAATTTGCGCTATTGGGGAAGACCCATCACTTTCCAGGCAGTTAGGCGCTGGTTGCGTGGTGATTCGATTCCCAATCAGGACAAACTGCAACTTTTAGCGAAGTGGCTGTGTATTGATCCGCACTATCTGCGCTATGGAGAAGGAAGTGCCCATCGCGTCAGTGAGCCGCATGCTGCTTGGGAGGTATCTTTCAGTAACGAGGAGCGTCACGTGCTGTCGCTGTATCGTAATCTACCGGCTGCTCAGCGTAAGGTAGTACGTGACGTGTTGGAGACATTCGTAAAAGCTTATTCAACCGACCCGGACGGAAAAGAGTAACAAGTCGTTTTATCCCGGTTCAAAGAGCGCATACGGTGAACACGCCGAGCATAAAAAACGCCCGGCTCCAGAAAGGAGCCGGGCGTTTTTTGAAAGGCCGGTGGGGGAGAGCTTACAATGCCTTGATCTTGGCCCGTTGCTCTTCCAGCAATTTCTTGGCCGCTTGGAACTCGGCTAGCTTGCCGCGCTCTTTTTCGACGACGGCATCGGGGGCTTTAGACATAAACCCGGGGTTGCCCAGCTTTTTCTCAATGCCAACCATCAGCTTGTCCTGCTTTTCGATCTCTTTATTCAATCGGGCAAGCTCGGTGTCTTTGTCGATCAAATCGGCCATCGGCACCAGAACTTCCATATCGCCCACTAATTGTGTGGCTGAAAGCGGGGCATCGTTTGGGTTTTCAAGCCAGGTCGCGCTTTCCAACTTGGCCAGCTTGGCCAGGAAATGGCGGTTACTTTCCAGGCGCTTGGCATCTTCCGGTTTGCCCTTGGTTAACAGAACGTCCAGCGGCTTGCCGGGGGAAATATTCATCTCGGCGCGAATGTTACGCACGGCGATAATGACGCCTTTGAGCCATTCGATATCGCGGGTGGCCTGCTCGTCGATCTTGTTCTCATCGGCTTCCGGCCATGCCTGAAGCATCAATGAGGTGCCTTCGCCCATAAACGTGCCCGCGAGGGGCGACACGCGCTGCCATATCTCTTCTGTAATATAAGGCATCATCGGATGCGCCAGGCGCAGAATGGCTTCCAGCACGCGCACCAAGGTACGACGTGTGCCGCGCTTGGCTTCAGCGGAGGCATTTTCATCCCACAGCACCGGTTTGGAGAGCTCGAGATACCAGTCGCAATACTCATTCCAGACAAACTCGTAGAGCGCTTGCGAGGCGTGGTCAAAGCGGTATTCGTCCATCGCCTTGGTCACCTGGGCTTCTGTCTTCTGCAGCTCGGAAATGATCCAGCGGTCGGCCAGCGACAGCTCAACCTCGCTGCCGTCGGTGCCGCAATCTTCGCCTTCGGCATTCATCAGCACGTAGCGCGAGGCGTTCCACAGCTTGTTGCAGAAGTTGCGGTAACCTTCCAAGCGATTCATATCAAATTTAATATCGCGCCCAGTGGTGGCCTGGGAGAGGAACGTAAAGCGCAGCGCATCGGTGCCGTGGGCTTCGATACCGTCTTTAAATTCGTCCTTGGTCGCTTTGGCAATCGCCTTGGCTTTTTGCGGCTGCATCATGTTGCCGGTGCGCTTTTCAAGCAGTGCATCCAGCGTAATGCCGTCGATAAGATCAATCGGGTCGAGTACGTTGCCCTTGGATTTGGACATCTTCTGTCCCTGCCCATCACGTACCAGACCGTGGACATACACGGTTTTGAAGGGCACTTGGTCGGTGAACTTTAAAGTCATCATAATCATCCGGGCTACCCAGAAGAAGATGATGTCAAAGCCTGTCACCAACACGCTGGTGGGGTGGAAGGTTTCAAGCTCCGGGGTTTTTTCTGGCCAGCCAAGCGTGCCAAAGGTCCATAAACCTGAGCTGAACCAGGTATCCAGAACGTCTTCGTCCTGGGTGAGCACCAGGCCCGCATCCAGGCCATGTTTTTCACGTGCTTCGGCTTCGCTGCGGGCAACGTACACATTGCCTTCTGCGTCATACCAGGCCGGAATACGGTGGCCCCACCACAGCTGACGGGAAATACACCAATCCTGAAGGTCGCGCATCCATGCAAAATACATGTTTTCGTAGTTTTTAGGGACAAACTGAATGTCGCCGTTCTCTACGGCTTTAATCGCTGGTTTGGCCAGCGACTCAACGGCCACGAACCACTGGTCGGTAAGCAGCGGCTCAATCACATCACCCGAGCGGTCGCCATAGGGCAGAGTGTTGTTGACGGCTTCCACTTGCTCCAGCAGGCCAAGTGCGTCCATGTCGGAGACAATCTGTTTACGCGCTTCAAAACGATCAAGGCCTGCGTACTTGGCGGGCAGGCTAGCGTCTTCTTCAGGCTGGGGCTGGCCCTTAAGGTTGAAGATCTCCGCCTGTTCAAGAATCGCGGCATCTTTGGAAAAAACGTTGATCAGCAGGTGGTTTTGGCGCTTGCCGACTTCATAGTCATTGAAGTCGTGGGCCGGGGTGATTTTTACACAGCCCGAACCTTTCTCCATATCGGCGTGTTCGTCGGCCACTACAGGGATGCGGCGGCCCACCAGCGGTAGTTCAATAAACTTGCCCACCAGCGAGGCGTATCGCGCATCTTCTGGGTTGACTGCAACGCCGGTATCGCCCAGCAGGGTTTCGGGGCGGGTGGTGGCCACCACGACATAATCCTTGCCATCGGCGGTTTTAACGCCGTCGGCCAGCGGATAACGGAAGTGCCAGAAGCTGCCTTGCTGCTCCTTATTCTCCACTTCCAGGTCGGAAATCGCCGTGTGTAGCGTCGGGTCCCAGTTGACCAGCCGCTTGCCACGATAAACCAGCTTCTCTTCGTGCAGGCGCACGAAGACTTCCTGCACGGCTTTATAGAAACCGTCATCCATGGTGAAGCGCTCGCGGCTCCAGTCGACGCTGGCGCCCATGCGGCGTAGCTGGCGGGTAATGTGCCCGCCAGACTCTTCCTTCCACTCCCAAACTTTATCAATAAACGCATCGCGGCCCAGGTCGTGGCGCGTTTTGCCCTCTTCTGCCGCGATCTTGCGTTCAACCAGCATTTGCGTGGCGATACCGGCGTGGTCGGTACCTACCTGCCACAGCGTATTGTTACCCTGCATTCGCTTCCAGCGCGTCAGGGTGTCCATGATGGTGTCCTGGAACGCGTGGCCCATGTGCAGGCTGCCGGTGACGTTGGGCGGCGGAATCATGATGGAGAAAGGCGCGCCCTTACCCGAAGGGGCAAAGCGGTTATCGGCTTCCCAGCGCTGATACCAGCGGGTTTCAATCTGTTCGGGTTGGTAGGTCTTTTCCATGGGGAGTCGGCTCACAACGTGCAAAAAAATGGTGACAAGTATAGCGCGATAAGAGGCAGAGCGTCAGGCCTTTGCCGAGGGGAGATGTAACCCACGCATCGCGATTAAACCTAACACAGGGCCTGGCAACAACCACCAGATAACCGCCACGCTCTGGCTTGCCCAAAGGGCGGTTACCAAGGCAATGGAGGGGATGGTCAAACCAAAGCCGATAGCGTTCATCATGGCCAGGGCCGCGCCCAGCCGTTCGGCTGGCGCGTGGGCTGATGCCAGCGCTGAAAACTGCGCTGAATCGGCAATCACGCTAACGCCCCAAACGCCCAGCAGCGCCAGCAGTAACCAGGGTGAAAGGCTGCCCAATAGCGGGTAAACCAGGCAAAGTACGCCCGATGTTAATAGCGCCACAAAAGCAACGTGGGCGCTACCCGCTTTCCGGCTCCACCGGCCTGCCCACACGCAACCAGGCAGGCCAAGGGCAATAACGGCAAAGCTTAGCCACGGCTGCAGGCTTGCTGACGCATTGAGCCGCTCAAGCTCGCGGCTAACCAAAAAGGGCACCAGCGCCCAGAATGCATAAAGCTCCCAACAGTGGCCGAAGTAGCCCAGTGCGGCCTTGCGAAACGGGCGCTGCTTGAACGCACCAAGCCCGGCCCAGGGGCGCCCGCTTCCGGCTTTGGCGGGTAGGTGGGGGCCAACACCTAGCCGGAAAACCATCCATGCCGCGACCAGCGCCAACAGCGATGCCAATAGCAGTGGCCATTGCCAGGGCAGGTGCAACGTTAATCCGCGCAGTAAATGGGGCGAGGCGATGCCTAGCGTTAACATGCCGACAAGCCAACCCAAGGCCGCGCCCGCATGCGAAGGTGTCCAACTCACCACCAGCTTCATGCCCAACGGGTAGATGCCTGCCAAGCATAGGCCGGTGGCAAAGCGTGCCACTGCCGCCAGCGTTATGCTGTCGGCAACGCCAATAAATGCCGCGTTGATAAGCGCACCGAGCACCGCTGACAGCGCAAACAGATGGCTTGCCCGCATGCGGTCGGCAAGGCCGGTAATGGCGATTAGTAGCGTACCGGTGATAAACCCGGCCTGCACCGCGATGGTCAGTAAACCGAGATCACCTTCACTAAGACCCACCGCCTCCTGCAATGCTAGGCCAACACCATTAACGCTAAACCACAGCGAGGTGCCAAACAGCTGAGCGAGGACGATAACTGCCAATGGATAGCGGGTTAGCCTGGAGGAGGTCTGCATTAGTACTCTCGTGTGTTGAGTTATTGTTGTTAAAACTGAGTATCCAAAAAGAACTACTCCTGTTCGCTCGATAAGCGAGCTCGAGCGCTTTCAATGGATTGATGCAGTTTGGCCTGCAAGGCCTCGCGGGATGGTAGGACGGTCAGGTATTCCGCCACGTGAATACCGCTGTTATCTAGCTCCAGCAGTTCAATCTGTTCCTGTTGCTTACCGGCACAGAGAATGATTCCTAGCGGCGGATTTTCATCAGTTTCTTGCTCATGTTTAGCCAGCCAGCGCAGATAAAGCTCCATCTGGCCTTTAAATTCAGCCTTGAAGCGCCCCAGTTTAAGGTCGATCGCTACCAACCGCTTAAGCTTGCGGTTGTAAAACAGCAAATCAATGTAGAAATCCTCGTCATCAATCTGAATGCGCTTTTGGCGCGCCACAAACGTAAATCCTGCGCCCAGCTCCAGAAGAAACTGCTCAATCTCGCGAAGAATAGCGTCTTCCAGATCTCGCTCCAGGTAACGATCATTTAAGCCGAGAAAATCCAGCACATAAGGATCTTTCAACAGTAGCTGTGGCGAGGGCTGGCCAGCGTTGCGCAGGTTTTGTAACTCATGATGAATGGTTTCATCCGGCTTGCGGGAAATAGCGGTTCGCTCAAATAACATTGACTGGATACGCTGCTGTAACTGACGGGACGACCAGCCTTCAAGCTGAGATAGCTCAATATAAAAATCGCGCTTGAGCGAATCGTCGAGATAAATCAGGCTTTTTATATGGGTCCAGCTTAATTGTCTCCGCAGTGCGGAGACTTTCTTCTCTTCAGGAAACGTCTCGGCGAAGCGGATCATATGGCGTAGATTCTTTGCCGAAAATCCACGGCCGTACTCACTCGTTAATTGTCTCCCCAGTGAAGAGACAATTTGCTCACCATAACCGGCCCGCTCTTGCCTCAGAATTTCCCGATGAATGCGGTTGCCTAATTGCCAATAGAGAAGCGTTAATTCAGCATTGACGGATATTGCTGCCCGCTCTCTTGCTATGTCGATTAATTGGCGAAGCTCAGGCAGGAGTATTGAATCCTGAGTTGAGGGCTGGCTCATACCGTTTGATCCTTTCGATCAACAAGACCTGAATTATGTTCTTCGGGGGTTGATTGGGCGCTTTCGCTGAGCTCTGGCATTACCCAAGCTTATGCGGCACCACTTCGTGGCCCAGTTCTTTATAGCGCTGCCAGCAGGCGCGTTTGGCGACCAGAACGTGTTGATGCTGGTTGATAATTTCGGCAACGCGCGCATAGCGCTCAACGCCATCAGGAATATCGGGGTACAGATTGAGAAGCGCGGTTTCTGCTTTGGGCGTAGGCAGGGTTTGCCAGCCCAGCGTTATCGGTACGCTGGCCGCCATTTCACTGTCTTCAAGCGCGTGGGGTAGGTAGGCATCTTCGCGAAAATTCCACAGGGCCGCGTCAGCCTGCTCGGCCAAGGCCTTGTCTTCGCAGTGAAGGTGTAGCCGGTACCCCTTACGCCAAATGGTTTCGGCCAGCTTACAGGCGAATGCCAAACGCGCTTCCAGGGTGGTATCCGGGAGGATATAAAAATCGATGCGCGCCATAGCGGCTCCAGCTCTTTCAAAACGCGTTTAAAACAGTGCCGCCGCCAGGGCTGGCGGCGGAGGGAGGCATTACACCAGCCGGGTGAGCCAGCCGTGCTTGTCTTCACTGCGCCCGTACTGCACGTCGAGCAGCTTTTTACGAATGCGCATGGCCACGTCGTTGCCACCGTCGCCGTTCAGGCGAATACGCTCATTTTCCGTCACCAGCTCGCCCACCGGAGTGATGACTGCCGCGGTTCCGCAGGCGAACACTTCGCTAATCTCGCCGGACGCCGCGCCTTCGCGCCACTCGTCAATGCTGATGGGGCGCTCTTCGGGGGTTAAACCTTCGTCTTTCGCAAGCGTGAGCACCGAGTTGCGGGTAACGCCTTCCAGAATGGTGTCGGTTAAGCGTGGCGTCACCAAGCGCCCATCCTTGAAAACAAAGAACAGATTCATGCCGCCCAGCTCTTCAACCCATTTGCTTTCCTCAGCGTCAAGGAAGGCCACTTGGCCACAGCCGTGAGCTTCGGCCTCTTTTTGCGCGGCCAACGAGGCGGCGTAGTTACCGCCGCACTTGGCAAAGCCGGTGCCGCCTGGGGCGGCCCGTTTGTAGTGCGAGGAGAGCCAAATGGAAACCGGGCTGATGCCGCCTTTAAAGTAAGACGCTGCCGGAGAAGCGATCACGTAGTAGTCCACTTCATGGGCCGGGCGCACGCCCAGGAAAGCTTCCGAGGCGATCATGAACGGGCGGAGGTAAAGGCTGCATTCGTCGGCATCGCTTGACGGCGTGGGCACCCAGGTCGTGTCCTGAGCCAGCAACGCCTTGATGGAGCCAATGAAGTCTTCATCGGAGAGTTCCGGCAGTGCCAGGCGGCGGGCGCTACGGCGAAAGCGCTCGGCGTTTTTCTCAGGGCGGAAGGTCCAGACCGAGCCATCGGCATGGCGGTAGGCTTTGATGCCTTCAAAAATTTCCTGGCCGTAATGCAGGACCGATGCGGCCGGGTCGAGCGTCAGCGGGCCGTAGGGGCGTACCTGGTGGCCGTGCCAGTCGGCATCGACCGTCCAGCGGATATTGACCATGTGGTCGGTGAAGTGCTTGCCAAAACCTGGGTTGGCCAGGATGTTGTCACGAATGCTGTCGGCCGTTGGCTGATTGGACGGCAGGATTTCAAAACGAGTCGTAGAGCTAGTGGGCACGGCGTGTTTTCTCCGCTAGAGCCAGGCCCCGAAGGGCGATATAAGCGTGTCGTTAGCGTAGCGCGTGCCATAAACGATAGAGCACACGCTAATACTTCCAGATTTAACGGTTGTGGCACTCAAAGGCAACCATTGAGCGCACGATCCGTGTGATTAGTTGGCGCTGATTTCTACCTGGCCGTCGGCTTCACGGTCCAGCAGGTACTGGGAAAGCAGGCCAACCGGGCGGCCGGTGGCGCCTTTCTGTTTGCCCGAGTGCCAGGCGGTACCGGCGATATCCAGGTGCGCCCATGGGAAATGATCGGCAAAGCGCGATAAAAAGCACGCGGCGGTAATCGTACCTGCCGGGCGCCCGCCAATATTGGCCAGGTCGGCAAAGTTGGATTCCAACTGCTCCTGGTACTCATCCCACAAGGGTAAATGCCAGGCGCGGTCCCAAGAGGCTTCACCGGCTTCCAGAAAATCGAGCGCCAGGTCGTCATCGTTGGAGAGCAGGCCCGTCGCGTGGTGGCCCAGGCCAACAATCACCGCGCCTGTTAGCGTGGCGATATCGACAACGCTTGCTGGTTTAAAGCGCTCGGCGTAGGTCAGTGCGTCGCACAGTACCAGGCGGCCCTCGGCATCAGTATTAAGCACTTCAACCGTTAGACCTTTCAGCGTTTTAATAATATCGCCAGGCTTGGTGGCAAGGCCATCGGGCATGTTTTCTGCGGCGGCGACAATAAATACCAGGTTGAGCTTGGGCTTGAGCGCAAGCATGGTCTTCACGGTGCCGAATACGCTGGCGGCGCCGCACATGTCGAATTTCATTTCGTCCATGCCTTCGCCGGGTTTCAGCGAAATGCCGCCGGTGTCAAACGTGATCCCTTTGCCTACCAGGACGTGGGGGGCTTCTTCACTCTCCGTCGCACCGTTGTACTTCATGACAATCAAGCGCGTAGGTTCGTGGCTGCCTCGGCCAACCGACAGTAGTGAGCCAGCGCCGAGGGCATCCAGCGCCTCTTCGTCGAGAATGTCCACCTCTAACGCGCCGTTGGACGTCTTACCCAACTGCTCGGCCTGTTGGGCCAGGTAGCTTGGCGTGCACACATTGCCCGGTAAATTGCCCAACGTGCGGGCGTAGTTGATGCCTTGGCCAATCGCTGCGCCAATCTGGGCGCCTTGCTGGGTAAGCGTCGCGTTTTCAGGCTCGCTAAAAAGCGTGAGTGCGTTAAGGCGCGCTAAAGGCGCTGGCTGCGACTTAAACTGGTCAAAGCGGTAAACCGCGCGTTCCGCGGCCTCCAGCACCTTGCGCGCTTTCCAGCTGCTGTCGCGGCTTTCAAGAGGAACATCATTAAACGCGATGCTTGCTTCATCGACTGGCAACTTGGTCAGCGCCACCATGGCCGCATCCAGCGCTTTTAAAAAGGCGCCTTCTTGGCACTTTTCGCGCTCTCCGAGGCCTACTAACAAAAGCCGTTCTGCGCAAAGCCCCGGCGCGAAAGGAATCATCTGTACGTTGCCAAGCGTAGGATCGAAATCGCCGCGCTCAAGCAACTGACCGATTAAACGTTCACTGGCGTCGTCCAGGCTGGCGGCCGTGGGCAACAAGTCGCTACCTTTAAACATGGGGATGACGAGACAAGCCGTTTCGGTTTTGGCCGGATTGGCGGTCTGAACGGAAAATTCCATAACGTCTCCAACAAGACAAGCATCGAGGGATTCGGGATAATGCCCCGTACTGGGTGTTGGGTTAGTGTACCCAAGCCATGGGCGCATTGCATGGCATCCTGCACGATTAGCCGGAGAGGGCATTGATTTTATTTCGGTACTTAACTCGCGAAGTGTTACTCACCATGTCGGCTGTGGCAGGTATCTTGCTGCTGGTCATTATGGGCAGTCGTTTTATTCGTTACTTCTCTGACGCGGCGGAGGGAGATATCCCCGTTACCATTCTGGGTAGCTTGATGATGTTTCATCTACCCGGCTTTATGGAACTGGTGCTTCCGCTCGCGTTTTTTCTAGGCATCCTGCTGGCCTATGGCCAAATGTATATGAACAGCGAAATCACCGTGATGGTGGCCTGTGGCATGAGCCCTCTGCGGCTGTTGCGAGTAACGTTGCTGCCCGCCTCGGTAGTGGCGGTGCTGGTGGGCTTTTGTAGCTTGTGGCTAACCCCCGCCGGGGCGTTGCAAACGGCAGCGACGCTTGCAGAGCAGCGCAGCCGGTTGGATGTTTCGGTACTGGCACCCGGGCGGTTCCAGGATTTCGGTGGTGGGCGTACCGCTTATATCAGCGATTTCAGCAGCGATGGCACCGAGATGCAGGAGGTGTTGGTTCATGAGCAGCCTAATACAGAAAACCCACATAGCTTTGTTACTCGGGCCGGTTCCGGGTATCAGGAAACGCGCGTTGAAACGGGCAGCCGTTTTTTAATATTGGAAAATGGCGAGCGCTACGGTGTGGTGCCGGGCCAGCAGGATGCCCAGCGGCTAACGTTTGAGCGCTATACGATGCGCCTGGGGTTAAGTCGTGGCCTTCAGGAGTTTGATTCTATTGAGTACGCTACCACAGCAGCGCTTTGGGATGACCCCAATCCACGCGCTCAGGCGCAGTTTCAGTGGCGTACCGGCTTGCCGTTCATGGTCTTTGTATTAGCGCTCATCGCCCAGCCACTTTCTCGGGTGAACCCACGGCAGGGCCGGTTTGCCAAGCTACTACCGGCGGTATTTTTGTATGTGGCTTATTTGAGTTTACTGCTTGCTGCGGTCGATGCGATTGGCAGTGGAAAGCTCTCGCCATTGGTTGGCGTTTGGCCCGTGCATCTCTTGTTTTTAGCCCTCGGCTTGCTGCTTTTGTGGCGCTCACAACGTAAGGGGATGCGCTAATGCTGGCTGATCGTCTGGATCGTTACATCGCTCGCAACGTGCTGGGGGCAATTATCGTTGTGCAGTTCGTACTGCTGGGGCTGGATATCACCATTGCCTACATTGGCGACCTGAGCGACGTACAAGGGAATTTTACCGCGTTTGATGTGTTTCTCTATCTACTGATGCGCGTGCCTTGGCGATTTTATCAATACGCGCCCGTAGCGGTACTGATAGGTGCACTCATTGGCTTGGGAAGTATGGCTTCCAGTAACGAGCTGACCGTGATGCGTGCTTCAGGTCGTTCGCTGGCGCGCATCGTTTGGGGCGTGATGAAACCGGTGTTGCTGGTGGTTGTGGCCGTGCTACTGGTTGCTGAGTTTGTAAGCCCGCGCACCGAGCAGTTTGCCGAAGCGTGGCGGCTTGAGCAGCGCCAGGGGGAAAGCGCTCAACCCGCCAGCCGTAGCGGCTGGCAGTTTGAAGGCGACAGCGTTTACCGATTTGGTGCCATACGGGCCGATGAGGTCGTGCTTGATTTAACCCGTTACCGGTTTGATGGGCGCCGCCTGGTGGAAGCCACCCACGCTGACCGGGCGCACTGGGAAGAGGGCGCTTGGCGGCTTGCAAACATCACCACGACACGTATCTATGATGACCGCACTGAATCCGACTATCAGGCCAGTGCTGTTTGGGAAACACAGATTACGCCGGTGCAGTTAGAGCGGCTGCTGCGCTCGGTCGATAGTCAGGCACCCAGCGAGCTATGGGCGTATTCACGCTACCTTCAAGAGCAAGGCTTAACGGCGGATCAACCGCTGTTGTACTTTTGGCAAAAAGTCTTAATGCCCCTCACCATGGGATCGCTGGTATTGATAGCGGCGTCCTTTGTGTTTGGCCCGCTGCGTACTGTAGCGGCAGGGACTCGCGTCTTTTATGGCGTCGTGACCGGGCTGTCATTTAAATATATGCAGGATCTGCTTGCGCCTGCGTCGACGATCTTTGGGTTTTCGCCCGTATGGGCAGTGCTGGTGCCAACACTCGCCTGCGCTGCTGTTGGGGTTTACTTCCTGCGCCGTAATGGCTGACGTCATGGGCGCTGGTTTAGGTCGCCGCCTGGGCGCTCTGCTCTACGACAGCGTGTTGGTGGTGGCGCTTTGGCTGATTGTAACCATTGTCCATCTGGCTTTTTTTCGACTGGTGTTGGGGCAGCCCGTTGAAGCCGTGGGTGCTTCTGCGCTATCGGTTTGGAGCCTGCGCGCGCTGTTACTGGTCTCCGTCACTTTTTTCTTCTGCTTTTTCTGGTCTCGTAGCGGCATGACGCTGGGTATGCAGGCATGGCACCTGCGCGTGCAAGCACCGAACGGGCAAAAAATCACCCTTAAGCAAGGCCTTGTTCGCTGTGTCACGGCTTGGCTTTCGCTGGCGGCGCTGGGCACGGGCTATGGGTGGGTGCTTGTCGATAAGCAACGGCGCAGTTGGCCAGATATCGCCTCTCATACCTGCACGGTAATAGTACCGAAACGCCAGAAAACCTCTGACTAACGAGTGTGCTCATTACGTTAATCAGAGGTTTCCGTTGGCAAAAGTCGTATTAGGTTTTACACAACTAAATAACTAACAAGCTGAATTGAATAATAAAAGCTAGATGCTAAGGGCAATCACTGCTAAAGAGCATCTGTTTTTACTTGCAAAGATGTATGCGAATCATTTACATTCACCTCATGTGATTAATGAGGTGTCGCCATGTACGTTTGTGTGTGCAAGGGAGTAACCGATCATCAGATACGTCAGCAAGTGAGCGACGGAGCGCGCAGCTGGCGAGAAGTACGTGAAGCCACCGGCTGTGCGACCCAGTGCGGCAAGTGCGCTTGTATGGCTAAATCGCTAACGCGTGAAGCGGTACAAAATGCCCGTTTGGAAGCCGATATGAGTCTCGCTTACGCCGTATGACGCGAATCACTCTTGTTAGAGTTATCGTTAGCAAATAACTGATTTGTTTGAATTTTTTGATCTCTTCTTTATACTCTCAGAAAGCTGGGAGTATGCCTTTGCGTGGCCTATACTCCTTTGTTAACGTAACTGTTTGATTGCTTAGATGAACTCTCAGCATTACAACGAAAAGGTGACGTCATGAAAGGTGATCCCCAGGTAATTCAGCATCTCAACAAAGCGTTAGGCAACGAGCTTATCGCTATCAATCAGTACTTCTTGCACGCCAAGATGTACAAGGATTGGGGCCTAAAAGCACTCGCCAAATGGGAATATGACGAGTCCATTGAAGAGATGCAGCACGCCGATAAGCTAATTGAGCGCATCCTGTTCCTGGAAGGTATTCCTAACCTTCAGGACTTGGGCAAGCTGCACATTGGCGAAAACGTTAAAGAGATGCTCGAAAGCGATCTGCGTATTGAGCACGACGGCCGTAACGACTACATCGAAGCCATCACGTATTGTGAAAGCGTTAAAGACTACGTTTCACGTGATTTGCTGCGTGATCTGCTCGCCGATGAAGAAGAGCACATTGACCATATCGAAACCGAGTTGAAGTTGATTGAGCAGGTCGGTATTCAGAACTACATGCTGCGCCAAATGCAGCTGGCGGGCGACCACGAGTAAGCGCTAGCCCAGCACTTATTGACGACCGCTCACAAAAATGCCCCCGACAGTGTCGGGGGCATTTTTTTGCCTGTCATGAGTGCTATTGCCTAACGGGCGGGCTTGCTTGACCCCACAAAACTTGAAAGCGATACCGCCAGTACCGAGAGAAGCACCAGCGCCAGCGCAGGAATCAGCACCGCCCAGGGCGCACGCTCAATGTACGGCATACCTTCTGCCAGCACTAACCCCCACTCTGGCGAAGGTGGCCGCGGTCCCAGACCCAAAAAGCCCAGTGCCGCAAGCGCCAGCGCAACCCCAGGTAAGCGCAGCATGGCGTGGCGAAATACCGGGCCAATCACCGCAGGAAGAATATAGCGGACCATCAAGCGCAGCTGCCCCACTCCTAGGAGGGGCGTTATGCGCACGTGGGGCTGGGCTTTTGCCTCGGCGACCAGCGCTGCTGTATGCGCCGCCAGGGGTGCCCAGGCCACCGCGGTAACCGCAATCACGGCGCCGCTGGTGCTGGGTCCCATCAAACCGGCCACGATAAGACCCGCAATAGTGGGCGGCGTTGCCTTGGTAATCTCAATGGGGCCGGTGGCAAGCTTGGGTGCCAGGCCAATCAAGAGCCCCAATATCAGCGTGAAAAATACTACCGCAACCGCCATGCCAATGGTGGAGAGCGCGCCATGGGCCACGCGGGCCAGAATATCGCGCCCAGTGCCGTCCGCGCCTAGCGGCAGGCCAAGGCTGGGTGTTTCCAAGCGCATAAAGGCCGAACTAAACGGATCTCGGGTAATGCCTGCAATCACTAGCACACACAGCAGAAGAACCGCGACGCTTGGGACGATCCACGCTCGCCGCGATACGCTTTGCTCGGTGTGGGTAACGGGCAGTGCGCCCAGCCTAAATGCCCGGCCGAGCAGCAGCGCACGGCCAATATTGGCAAGGCTGCCCAGCACAATTGCAATCACCAGCAGAATAAGAATGCCGGTTTGCAGTGCAGGCATGTCCTGGGCTGATGCCGCTCCCAGCGTTGCCCGGCCAAGGCCCGGAATCGAAAATACCTGCTCGACGGCTATCGCACCGCCGGTTAGGCCGACCATGACCATACCCACTTGAGGCATAAGGCTTGGCAGCGTACGGCGCAGAACGGAGAGCGTAATACGGCGATGAGAGAAGCCCGCCACACTCCAGGTGGCCACCCAACGCTCAGTAAAGGTGGCCGAGAGACCATCGCTGAACAAGCGGCCCAGCAGGCCGCCTGCGGGAAGCCCCAGCGCCAATGCGGGAAGCACCGCGTAGCTCAAACCACGCCAACCATAGGGCGGCAACCAGTTAAGCCAGGCGGCAAACACCACCAGCAGCAGCGAGGCGAGTAGAAACTCCGGCAGGGCCGTTAATGCCGCGCCCACGGTGCCAGGCGAGCGGCTAATCTGGCCACGCAAACCCTGCCGCACCACTGGCAGGCAAATAAGCGTTGCGGTAACCACCGCCACCAGCATGGCAAAGCTCATTAGCAGCAAGGATACCTGTGCGCTTTTTAGCAGGCCGGGCAGCACCGGCGCGCCTGAAATCCATGAGTTACCTGCATCACCCTGCAAAAGCCCCAGCAGCCAGTGCTTCAGCATCTCCAGCGGCCCGGATTCCAGACCCAGCTGAGCACGAATGGCCGCCAGTGCTTCTGGTGTTGCCTCCTGTTCGGCAGAACGCGCCCGCAAGATGCTGAGCGCCGGGTCGCGGCCTGAAAGCCAAGGCAGTAGCCCCACCAGAACCACAACGCCTGCCAGTGTCACTAGGCGTGACAACAGGGGAATAAACGGCTCGATGCGTAAGCGGCGCCACAGGGGCTGTGATGTTGCGTTAATCATGCGTGGCGCGCCTTCAGGACTCGCTATCAGTATCGATAGCGGTTTTTTCGGTGATCAGCATGCGTTCACGCGGGTCGCGTTCGGCGTTGCTAACCCGTGCTGATTCCCCCTGAATGACCCGCTCGTGGAGCATCGGGATCGCCGCATCGGTGCGCAGAATAGCGGCTTCAGCGTCGATAATCGCTTGGCGGCGTGCTTCACCGGTGGGCTGCTGTGAAGCGTTGGCAAGCGCCTCATCAACGGCCGGGTCGCAAAGCTGGGCGATATTGAAAGAGCCTTCGCAGGCGAAGTCGCTGTACATGTAGGCCACCGGGTCGCCAGAATCCAGCACAGTGGCACGCGACAGAATAAAGGCATCAAACTCACCGGCTAACGCGTCGGACTCAATATGCGCGTACTCGCGTACTTCCTGCGTCACCTTGAAGCCAGCCTGGGTCAACTGCTGCTCAAGCAGGACGGCGACTTCCGGCAGCTCAGCGCGATCAGTAAAGGTCGCCAGAGTGATTTCGACGCCCTCTGGTGCGATAGGCGTGGCACGGTCATCTATTGAGGTGCGGTAGTCGCTTGCCCAGGCCAGTGCTGGACCCAGTAGACCTTCGGCAATATCGGCACGGCCTTCGTAAACGGTCTTCACAATGGCGGCGCGATCAATCGCTTCACGCGCGGCCGCTCGCAGGCCGGGGTCCGCCATGGGGCCTGATTGGGTATTCAGATACAGCGTATTGGTGCGCGGCATGGGCACTTCGTGCACCAGCGCCTGGTCCAGCAGCGCCACTTGCGATACCGGAATGGCTTCTACCACATCGGCGGTGCCGGTTCTCAGGGCAGCGGCGCGCGCCGTACCGTCGGAGACATAATCCGCATCAATACCAGCAATGGCGGCGGGCTCGCCCCAGTAATCATCAAACCGGTCAAGCGTGGCGCTGGTGGTGCCATTGATCTCTTTCAAAACAAAAGGGCCGGTGCCTGCTTCGATGGGATTCACTCGGCCATCGTCGCCATAGGCGCTAGCGGCTAGAATCGCCAGCTGCGGGCTGGAAAGCCGGTTGGCAATCAGTGGGTCGGCTTTCTCGGTACGTACCAACACGGCATTGTCGCCATCGGCTTCAATGGTCATGTTAACGCCGTCCAGAATACGCGGCTTGGGGGCCGCTTGAGTGGCGGCTGTCAGGGAATTCACGACGTCGTTGGCGGTCAGCTCGGTACCGTCGTGGAAAACCACACCGTCACGAATCACAAAGCGCCACGTTTGGTCGTCCACCAGCTCCCACTCGGTCGCCAGGAACGGCTGCGGGTCACTGTTGGCATCCAGACGAACCAGAGTTTCAGCGTTACTCCAGCGCGATAGTTTAAACGCGTCGTCGGATAACGGACTCAACCCTGAACGCGGCGGCTGAAGCATCGCGACGCTAATTCGCTCGTCGGCGTCTGGCGAGGCAGAGGTGTCATCACGCTGGTTATCAAAGCAGCCAGCGAGTAGAAAAGGCGCGGCCAGGACAGCGGGTAACGATAGGCGAAGTGTGTGGCGTAGCATTGGGGAGTCTCCATGTCAGGAACAGAAGTAGACGTTAACAACAGCCGCCAAACGTTCGTAAGCAAACGCTTAGACGCCATGTTGGCGAAACGGATTATTCGTCGCGGATAGGTTGTTTATAAGCCCGCTATAAAAGCGCCCCCACGTCCGTCGGACGACAGTGCGGGTAAGTGCAGGTAGGCAGTTGAGAGACGGCCTTGATCAAATCAAGCGTGATGGGATGGCGAGGTGCGCGCCAAAGCTCAGTGGTAGGGCGGTCTTCAACAATCCTGCCGTCGTCCATTACCAGGGTGCGCTTGCATAGGTTAGCGACCACGGATAAATCGTGGGACACCATCAGTAGGCCTGTACCGTTCTCATCGCAAAGCCGCTTCAGCACGTTAATCACCTGGGCGCGCACTGGCAGGTCAAGCCCGCTAAGCGGCTCGTCGGCCAGTAAAAAACGCGGGCGGGGAGCGATGGCTCGGGCAATGGCTACCCGCTGCGCCTGGCCGCCGGAAAGCTCATGGGGTTTGCGGTCCAGAAATGCAGTGCCCAACCCCACGTGCTCAAGCGCTTCCTGGGCGCGCTCAATCGGGTCGCACTTCACCTGAAGGCGAATCAGCGGCTCAGCAACCAGTGCGCGCACGCTCATTCGCGGGTCAAGCGAAGAAGCCGGGTCCTGGGGAATATACTGAACCGCTTGGCGGTACCAGCGCAGGCGGGCCGTGGACGCGGGGCGCACTACTTTATGTTGGCAGGTAATTGACCCACTATCAGGCGCTTCAATCGCCAGCAGCGAGCGCAACAAGGTAGTTTTTCCCGAGCCGGACAAGCCCACCAGTCCCACGCGTTCTCCGGGGTAAAGTGTAAGGTCAACATTGTTGATGATGTGCTTACGCTCACCTGCTCGCCAAAACACCTCACGCGGCAGCGTGACGCTTTTATTAAGCCCGCGTGCCGATATAAATGCTTCTCTACCCACGAGTGCTTCCTGACGACTAAACGGTAGGGGGCTTTGCATCAGGCGCTCTTTAAGTAATCAACGGATAGAGGTTCGGTCACGCTCGTGAACTGGGCTGGCTGTACGCTATGCGCAGCGGCCACCAACTCTTGAGTAAAGCGGTGTTGCGGGGCGGTAATCAGGGTATCCAGCTCACCGCTTTCAATCATGACGCCGCGCTCGATAACCACCGCGCGTTGGCACAACTGAGCGGCGGCGTGAAGGTCGTGAGTGATAAACAGCAGAGACGTGGCCGTTTTGCCGGTATGTTCGCGCAGGGCGCGGAGTACCTGCGCTTGGGTGACGACATCCAGTGCGGTCGTAGGCTCATCAGCAACGAGCAACGAGGTTTTACAGGCCATGGCAAGCGCGATACACACGCGCTGGCGCTGGCCACCGGAAAGCTCGGCAGGCGTGCGTTTTATCAATCGCTGTGGGTCAGGAAGACCCATGGCTTCCAGTAACGCAATAACGGCGTGCAGGGCCGCTTTACGTGATAAGCCGTGATGACGCGTGAAGGGCTCGCGCAACTGAGAGCCGATAGTTACCAGCGGGTTGAGCGCCGAAAGCGAATCCTGAAACACCATGGAAACACGGGTTTCATTGCGCCGCTGTGCAGCAGGGGTGTGAATAACGTCCTGGCCAAGAAGGCGAATGCTTCCCTGTACCTGAGCATTAGGTGGCAAAAGCCCTAACACCGCTTTCGCGGTAAATGATTTCCCCGACCCCGATGCGCCCAATAGGCATACGCGCTCATCGGCCATCACGTCAAAGGAGAGGCCATCAACCACCGGCTGTTGATCAATTTGAATGCGCAGATCACGCACGGATAAAACGGGGTCGCTGCACATTGCCAACATTTCAAATCAGGCCATTAAATCGCTATTAATAGTTATGATATAACGTTTTCTATGGGGTCGACAATATACCGTAATAAAATCCGGGGGCAGAGGAAGAGAGTAATAGAAAGAGCAGGCGCGGGAGTGATGAAAAACGTAGCAGAGATGACAAAAGGATAGGCACAAAAAAAGCGCTGACGGTGCAGCGCTTAATGCTTGCCGGGCAGCAGGCTGCCCGGGGTATGGATTTATTTGGAGGAGGCCGCGAGAACGTCTTCACTAAAGTTAGTGGCAGGCTCATCAACCGTAAAGGTCGCACGGCTCAAACGACGTACACGCTTCATAAACAGGGCGATGCACACCAGCGTACCCATTGCCGCCACCACATAGCTCACCTGCAGCGACAGGCCAAAACCAATGGGCGCATAGGCGATATAGGTAAAGGTGGCCATGGTCATGAAGACCGCCGGAATTGACGTAATCAGGTACGGTTTGCGCGATAGCACCAGATACATCGTGGCGACCCATAGCGCAATCACGGCGGTGGTCTGGTTTGCCCAAGAGAAGTAGCGCCACAGTAGCGTGAAGTCCATGTGGGTGAGTGCGTACGACACGACAAACAGAGGTACGGCAATCAGCAGACGCTTAACGATCGGGCGTTGATCAATTTTCAGGTAGTCGGCAATGATCATGCGTGCGCTACGAAACGCGGTGTCGCCAGAGGTGATCGGAAGAACGATAACGCCCAGTATCGCTAGCGTGCCGCCTACGGCGCCAAGCATAGTAGTGGACACTTCGCTTACCACGGCAGCAGGGCCGCCCGCCGCCAATACGTCAGAAAGACTTTGGTCTCCGTGGAACAGGCTCATGGCTGCTGCTGCCCAGATCATGGCGATAATGCCTTCGGTGATCATCATGCCGTAAAAGATTTTGCGCCCGCTGGTTTCGTTTTCCGTTGTACGCGAAATAATGGGCGTTTGCGTGGCATGAAAGCCCGAAAGCGCGCCGCAAGAAATCGTTAAAAACAGTAACGGGAAGATAGGGGCGCCTTCCGGATGCATATTCTGGAACGAAAGCTCAGGAATCGGTGCGCCCGTCACAATCATGCCAATGCCGATACCCGCCGCGCTGAACAGTAACAGCGCACCAAAGTAGGGGTAGATGCGGCCGATCACCTTATCAATCGGTAGCAGTGTCGCAATCAGGTAGTAGACAAAAATCGCCATAATAATCAGGGTAAGTGATATCGGCGTCATATTGTCCAGCAGCGCGGCGGGGGAGGTGACAAATACGGTACCCACCAGCAGCAGTAGTAAAATCGCAAAGCCATTAACCACGTGCTTCATGACTTTACCCAGGAACTTGCCCGCCAGTTGAGGCAGGTGAGCGCCGTGGTTGCGAATCGAGATCATGCCCGTTAGATAATCATGCACCGCACCGGCAAAAATACACCCAATCACGATCCAAACGAAGGCGACCGGACCGTAAAGTGCGCCAAGAATAGGGCCAAAAATGGGCCCGACACCGGCAATATTAAGTAGTTGGATAAGCGAGTTACGCGTTGTGTTCATCGGTACGTAGTCGATGTTGTCACGCATACTATAGGCAGGCGTTTGACGCTTGCGATCAGTGACAAAGACCCGTTCAACGAATTTACCGTAGGTAAAATAACCCACGATTAACAGCAGTATCGAGACGATAAAGGTAATCATGTTGGGCACTCAGTGGTCAGGGGATAGTGAAAGACGACAGATGAAAAATCAGCTAGGGCGCTGATTAGTTGGCAGAATGTACAGTGTCGTTAAGCAAACCGCTTTAAGACTTTAGTGGCCCACTGAGCGTAATGACACACATCAATATGAAAACGGGCAGCCTTAGGCTGCCCGGTCATCTTCTTGCGTAACGTAAGCGCGTTATGAAGGTGTCACACCGCAGAGCATGCGCGCACCACCGCCACCCAAGTGTGGCTCGTCTTCATACGTGTCGCCGCCCTCATGAATAATCAGGGCGCGGTCTGTTATGTCGTCCATGCTCAGCCGAGGTGCCAGCACGGGCAGGTTCGCTTCCCCATCGTCGTTGACGGTCAGTACCGGCAGGTCACCCAAGTGGCCTTCGCCATAAGGACCCTGGTGGGTATCGGTATTGTCCGGGTCATAGTGACCGCCGGCGGCCTGGGCAGCGGTCATTTCGCCGTCATCGTTTTCGGCCGGTTCGCAGCTGGGGTTCTGGTGCAGGTGGAAACCATAAATACCTGGCTCTAGGCCGGTGATGGAGGGCGTCAATAACACGCCTCCGAGTTCGGAGCTTTCAATCGTCACGGTACCGAGCGCATCGTTTACACCTTCGGACGTTACCTCGTGCATATTCACTTCAAGCGATTCGCTCTCATTGGTTTGAGCACTAGCGGTAGTGGCCAGTAGCAGGGCTGCGGCGATACCGGTGAGCGGAGCTGAATAACGCATGGTTCGTTCTCCTTTCCTGTTCCGTGGAAGCCCCCGAAGGGGTGCCTTTACAAGGTAGTTGCCGAGTTCCCATGTTGCCAACGCTGGCTGGCTAGCTTTAACCTAACGTTACGGATGACATCAGCCTGCCCAGCCGCGACAATAGCGCCTCGTTTTTACCCAGGAAGTGCTATGTTGCCGCTTAGAATCCTCTATCAGGATGAGCACCTTGTCGCCGTGCATAAGCCCGCCGGGCTTTTAGTACACCGCTCGGCGCTGGCACGGGGTGAAACGCAGTTTTTGTTGCAGCAACTGCGTGATCAGATAGGCAAACGCGTTTATCCCGTGCACCGGCTGGACCGGCCGACGTCGGGCGTTATTGTGTTTGCCCTCTCCTCGACTGTCGCTGGGCTTTTAAGCGAAGCGTTTAGTGAACGCCAGGTCGAAAAGCGCTACCTGGCGGTGGTGCGTGGCAAAGCACCTGATGAGGCGCGTCTGGACTATCCGCTACGTGAAGAGGATGGCTCGCGGCCTAAAGCAGAGATGCCTGCGATGCCCGCCATGACCGATATACGCCGCCTGGACAGTGTCGAGCTTCCCGTTCAGGTCGACCGCTACCCAGTAGCCCGTTATTCGCTTATGGAGGCGCGCCCGCTTACCGGGCGCCGCCATCAAATTCGCCGCCATTTATCCCGGCGCGGTTACCCCATCATTGGTGATGCCAAGCACGGTAAAAGCGTCCACAATCGCTTTTTTGCCGACCAACTGAATGCGCCACGCTTGTTGCTGGCGGCCACGCATTTAGCCTTTGATCACCCCGTGCTGGCTAAACGGGTTGCGCTAACCTGTGCCCTGGATGACACCATGACCGCCTTATTTCATCATTTAGGCTGGGCAGGCCACCTGCCGTTGGACAGCGTGCGAACTCCGCCGCTGACAGCGCCCTCTGCCCTTCAAACGCTTTAAAAAGAGCTTGCCATGTCTACTACGCCTTCACTTCCACCGGTTACCCCGGCAAGTGCTGAGCCAGCCTCTGCTGGCACGGCTTCTAACGATTATGCTTCTAACGAGCATGTTTCTAACGACCATGCTTCTAACGACTATGAGTTCCGTTTTGGCGGTATTCGGCGCCTTTACGGGCAGCGTGCGGCCACCGCGTTTCGCCAGGCGCATGTGGTGGTGGTGGGCGTAGGTGGCGTAGGTAGCTGGACAGTGGAGGCGCTGGCGCGCTCAGGTATCGGTAAGCTTACCTTGATTGACCTGGACGATGTGTGTGTCTCCAACGTCAACCGTCAACTGCACGCGTTGGATGGCACTATCGGTAAACCTAAAGTGGATGTGCTGGCTGAGCGTTGCCGCCTGATTGCGCCTGACATCGACATCGTCGCTGACACGGCATTTGTCACGCCCACGAACCTGGCCGAGCGCATTCCCGAGGACGCCGACCACGTGGTGGACGCTATCGACAGTGTTATCGCCAAGGCCGCGCTGATTGCCTGGTGCAAGCGGCGTAAAATCCCGATTACCGTGACCGGTGCCGCCGGTGGTCAGACCGACCCCACACGTATTCAAGTGGCCGACTTAACCCGTACCGAGCACGACCCGCTGTTATCCAAAGTGCGCTCGCGCCTGCGCCGGGATTACAACTTCTCGCGCAACCCCAAGCGGCGCTTCTCAGTCGAGTGTGTTTACTCCGACGAGCAACTGGTGTATCCCGGTAGCGACGGTGAAGTGTGCCTGCAAAAGCCCGGCAGCGGTGACGCCACCCGGCTGGACTGCGCCTCGGGCTTTGGCGCCGCCACATTCGTCACCGGCACGTTCGGCTTTGTCGCAGCCTCCAAAGTGCTCGAACGCCTGGCTAAAAAAGCCAACCAGCCAGCCACTCAGAAGGAAAGCCAATGACCGCCCCCGTTCCCGGTATTTACCGCCACTATAAAGGCGCACTTTATGAAGTGGTTGGCACCGCCCACCACAGCGAAACCGAAGAGCCACTGGTGATCTACCGCGCCCTTTATGGGGAGTACGGTTTGTGGGTGCGCCCGCTTGAAATGTTTATGGAGACGGTTACTAAAGAGGGCCAGACCCAACCACGCTTTGCGCTTGAGAAGGCGTTTTAGTAAAAGTTAACTTTGGTTATGTAAGAGATATCTTACAAGCTTGTAAGACATTACCGCCACGTATTGGTCAGGCCTTGCTCTGTTGACCCTGGTCGCTATCCTCATCGCTCCTATTGACGAGATAACAATCCAGGGAGCGGCCGGATGGCAAATGGAAATGGTCTTTACTTCACTCTGACGCTTCCGGGCGAGAGCAGCGTGGCGGTGGTCGACTTCACCTATCGCGAGGCGCTCTCACAGCCTTTTGAACTGGTGCTCAACCTGGCCAGCCGTGATGGCAGCCTGGACGCCACCGAGATGCTGGATCGCAACGCTACGTTGACCATCTGGCAGTCGGGTGAAGCGCTACGCCAAGTGCACGGCATCATTAGTGAGTTTGCTCGCGGCGACCGTGGCCACCGCCGTACCTTTTACTCCCTGGTACTTCGCCCCGCCCTGTGGCGGCTTTCTTTGCGCCACAACTCGCGCATTTTTCAGAAACTTGACCCGGTCGCTATCATTACCACGCTGTGTAATGAGCGGGGCATCAGCGATGTCACCTTTACGCTAAACCGTGACCTCATCGAGCGTGAGTACTGTGTGCAGTACCGCGAAACCGACCTTGCCTTTATCGAACGCCTGGCTGCTGAAGAGGGGCTGTTCTACTTCCATACATTTGAAGCGGGTGCCCATCGTCTGGTATTCACGGATGATCCTAATTCACTAACTAATCTTGGCGAGCGCACCTACCATAACCGGGCTGGCGGCACCGCCCCCACGCGCCATGTGCGTAAACTGCGCCATACCGCTCGCGTGGCCAGCTCATCTGCCACACTGAAGGATTACACGTTCAAGAACCCCTGTTACGCGCAGTTGCACGAGCATCAAGGGCCGAATGTTGAACAGCACGGCCAACGGATGGATTACGAGCATTACGACTATCCCGGCCGCTATAAGCAGGATGCCTCTGGTAAGCCCTTCACCCGGATCCGCCTGGAGCACCTGCGGCGGGAGGCCGTGACCGCCGAGGCACAAAGCGATTTGCCCGAACTCGCCCCCGGCGTTCGTTTTACGCTGAGCGACCATGATGTGGAAAGCCTCAACCGTGATTGGCAGCTGATCGAGGTCATTCACCACGGTGAGCAGCCCCAGGCACTTGAAGAAGACAGCTTTACGGTAGGCGATTCCGCCGATATGACGCGCTACCACAACACCTTGGTACTGGGGCCAGGCGATGTCGCCTAGCGCGCCACGCCCAACCCCAAACCGCGTGTGGATGGCCCCCAGGTAGCCATGGTGGTCGGCCCGCCTGGGGAGGAGATTCACTGCGATGAGCATGGCCGCGTCAAAGTACAGTTCCCTTGGGACCGCTACGCCGAGCCTAACGAGAAAGCCAGCTGCTGGGTGCGCGTGTCACAAGGCTGGGCGGGCGGCGGCTACGGCAGTATCGCTATTCCCAGGATAGGGCATGAGGTAATTGTTTCGTGTCTTGAAGGTGATCCCGATCAGCCGTTGATTACCGGGCGCACCTACCACGCCGCCAATACCGCGCCGTATCCGCTGCCTGAACACAAGACCCGCACCGCGATCAAGACCCAGACCCACCAGGGCGAAGGCTTCAACGAGCTGTGCTTTGAAGACAAGGCGGGCGAAGAATTCATCTATATGCATGCCCAGAAGAACATGGAGCTGCATGTCCTGAACTCCCGCCAGAAGCGCGTCGAGTTCGATGATACCGCGACCATCGGCAACAACTCACACCTGGCGGTGGCCAAGGACCGCGTCGAGACCATCGATGGCAACCGCGATGTCACCGTACATACCAACCACACCGAGCAGATAGACGGCGACCGCGGCCTCACCGTGGGCGGCAGCTATCAGACCCATGCCAACGGCGATATCACCTTTAAAGCCGACGGCGAGCTGATTCTGGATGCCAGCAAGATCACGCTCGTGGCCGGTGGCGCGGCGCTGGTGGTATCAGGGGGCAGTGTCGATGTGACGCCGGTATTGAACGTGGGCTCGGCTTCGCCCAGTGCCGCAGCGCTACCGCCCATTCCTGCCGTGCTGGAAGCCGCCGCAGGGGAAGGCAGCCCGTTTGTTTCCCATTGCCCGCTGGAAGAGGCATGACGCATGGCAACATCTGACTACTGGGTAGCGCGCTGCCATGTCATGGCCCACACCCCCAGCGCCCGGCGCTGGGAAGAAGACACCGATGAAGCCATCACGGTCGCCGCAGTCCTGGCCAGCAGTGAAGACGAGGTAAGAGCGCGCCTACAACAGCAGTGCCATCAAGACGGCCTGGGACTGGTGCGCCTGGAGGCCATTGAAACACTGCTTGAGCGTTGCCGCCGGGAAGGCCTGGTGCAAACACTGGTTGAATTGGCGCACACGACGTCAACGAAATACCCGGTCGCCTACGGCGACATGGTGCCTCTGTTGCCAGAAAAGCCGCCCGAACCGCAAAACGATCAGCCGGCGATTCCTCCGGTCATCTACCAGGAAACGACCTGGCAAGCGCTGTTTGCACGGAACCAACCGCCGCTCTGGGCAGTCATTGACGGCGTCAACTGCCGGGAAGCCATGGCGCGTTTGGGCCAGACCGACGCCCAGCACGCCTGCCTTTACGCCACCACCGACACCGCCACCCAGGCCAGTGCCCCGTGGCTTGTACGCCTGGAAGCCGACAGCGACATTCGGACCTGGCTTGAAAACCTGCCCCAGGATCAGCACTGGGGCGTGCTGTTTCACTCCCGTGCCACGCTCAAGCAACTGCGCACGCACCTGCGCAAGTTCACCATGCTCTGGACCCCGGCCAACGACCAGGCCCCGGTGTACTTCCGCTTCTACGACCCCCGTGTGGCCCTGGATATGAGCCAGGCGCTCGAGCCCTGGAAGCTGGCGGCCTTTATGGCGCCGCTGGAAGCCGTCTTTATTCCCGCTTCCCCGCTGATGGTGTTTCCGGCTGAGTTAACGTTAATCCCCTCCATCGCGCTGGAGGCGCCCGTTCAGCAGGTACAGGGTCGACTGCTGACGATCTCGCTCAGCGATGACGCCCGTGACGCGCGAGGGCAGGGGCGGCAGTTTGCCATCGGCCAGAAAGAGTTTGTGTGGTTTGGTGGCCTGATGCAGCAACGGGCGCAGGCGGCCCTGGCGCTTTCGATGACCCCACAGTATCCCCAGAAAACGGCCCAGCAGTTGCTGTCTGCCGTTCACACCGCGGTGCAGTTGGGACAGCGTTACGGCCTCGCCTCAAAAAAACAGACCCGCACCCTGGCGAAGTGCGTGATCGCGTTTGGCGACACCTTTCCCACCCATCAAACCGAAGCACAGCAAATACTTGAAAACCCCACCATGGCCGCCTGGCGCAAGCGTGACCGCCTGGAAGCCTGGTTTCCCCGAGGGCGTATTCAGCAGGCTCTGCTGGCGAAATATGCCGACAAGGAAAGTGATATGCAACACGACAATTTTCGGCCCATCGTTAGCGGGGAGTGGTCATGAGTTATCAGCCGACTTACGAAGATACGCTTTACTTGATGAAAAACGAGTGGGAAGTCTTTAATAGAGATTACGCCTTTGATGAAATCGTCTCCATTGCTCGAAAACGGCATGACGGTAAGCCAGTAGATGAGGCGGACGTCACAGAGCGCGTCTATCAAGCGTATCTCGACGCTGGTGGCGAGCCCCTCACCGAAAGCCCTATTCTGCCGGGAACCGTGCTGGCAGAAGATGAGGTTTATCGAATGATGATGGATCCATCTGAAATTCCAGCGGCGTACGCAACAGCGTCAACGGCTAACCAAGAAGCATGTAATGAGGAGCCTGACACCGACTTTGGCGTGCCCTGTGTCGAGTGTGAGCAAAGTGCTGGCTGCTGCCTCAAGGCTGGGGTGGTGCAAGACAAGGAAGATAGTAGCCGCAAGATCGAGTGGCCTCCTGTGGAAGAGGCCACCACGCTGTTGGTGGTCGCCCACCATCAGGAGGACACCGCGAGGGGTAAGCTAAGCGCCGATGTGGAAGTGACATGGGAAGGTGATGAAAGTTGTCAATGTGGGCGTCCTCAAACCCCTTGCATTAGGGCTGATGGAATAGAGAGCGGTTCCAAGTTACTTATCTCGCAAAGTGAAGAGGTAACTGTTATCTACGATCAGCCTGTGCGGCTGGCAGAAAGCCTCAGCAATTTTATTCCCTTTGATGTCACGCTGGGTTTTATGGCCTTTGAGGCACTGATAGGGGGGCGTTTCTTGTCCGATCAGGGCGGGCAGGCGACTTTTCAGCCCATACAGTGCTTTCCAAGCAACGATACTCGCGCCACCTTAAAAGTTATCCCTTATCCCTACACCGAGTTGGGCGGAGATGTCAGCATTGCGGTTGAAACTGTCATCATGACCAGTAATGTCTCCGCGAGGGTGGCTGTCACCGGGGAACTCAATGGCCAGTATGGACGACACAAGATTGAGTGGAGTCGCAGTGCCGAAGCCTCCGGAGGAGGCCCTAAAGAAACTCCCCGTCAGAATGATGCACCTGGTCTTATCGGCCTTATGGTCGAGACGGTTCAGAAAATTAATCACTACGTGTCTCGCGGAGGTGGGGCAAGCGCAAGCGGCACGGTTGAATATGACAATGGCAATATAGGCTCTGGTATCACCATCAGTAAGTCACTTTCCTTTAAGCCGACAGGTTTCAAGCTAGAGCCTGTCGGAAGTAGTCCTGACCTTCAGCTTAATATGCTTAGCCTGGAATCGGCCTTAAGCTTGGGAGTGACCGGTAAGATTGATCTGATCGAACTCATTGCAACCATTATGTTGACAGCAGCGGGTGCTGACAAAATCAATAAAGCCCGTGTTCGACTGGCTGCTGGAGACAAGGTGAACGCTACTATAGAAGGTTACCTCGAGCTAAGCGCCACCGGGTCCTTACAGCATAACCTGACAGGAGGAGGCGGCCTGCGCATACCAGCCTCGGGTGAAAGCAGGGATACTGATGATAATGGAGTAACCAGTGACTTCAAGGGTATGCTGCAAATCCTGGGAAGGGCAGAAATAAAGCTTCATGTTGAAGGCAGTGTTTTCATGATCAGAGCGCAGGCGGGAGTGCGTGGATCTATCCATACCTCCTGGACATGGGAAGCTCGGAACAGTGCGGGTGGGAAACGAGAGAAACGTTATATCTTTGAAGGCGTTAAGCTTAGTGGCGAGGCTTATGCTGAAATTACTATGGGGCGTGATAAGAGTGATGAGGTTCTACATGGTCGCATAGAGGGGGACTCAGAATTAGTAGATAGCGAAGAACGGTCTGAGACATTGGGCAGCGTTGAAGTAGACGAATCAGGAGATGATAGTGATGGTAAAACTATTTGGCCAAGGGAAGAAGGCTCGTGGGTTGCTTTCTAAAAAGTTAATGAGTCTAGCGGGGATTTTATACTTATTAATATTGCTAATGTTAAAGGAGTTAGCCATGGCGCAACCTATTGAACGTCAGTACTGGGTTAATATTCATACAGAAAGCGCAGCGTGGGTGTTACGCATTAATGATTTGAATATAGAGTCTCATAGTTCAACAGAGCAATATTCTATCTCATATCCAATTAGTCCTAGTCTTAAAGAAGGTCAGAACGAGGTGTCGCTTATTTTTGCACCACTTCTTGAAGATGATACAGGTCACTTGGTGAAGAATAATGAGACCGGCGAATATATACAGGCACCCAAAGAGGACTTTTGGGTTGATATCTCGATTGAAGCCATTAATACACGTACTCAGGAAAAGGAGCGTATCAATACTCTGCAGTTACGCTATGACATGGAAGAAGGTGAGCTTATAGCCTCTCCTCAAAATCCTGCCAATATGAGTGGTGAAACGGTACACCAAACTGAACATCTCCGCACAAGAGGGGAGTTTGTGGTGAGCTCACCTGAACAGCTAGTCGTGAGTAGTGGCCAGAGTCTAGAGGCTGAGCGAGTGGATATGAGCTTTCGCGTTCTGGATCCTATCCCCAATTTCCATTGGGTCGAGGATGCTACGCCACTAGAAGATACACCGCGACTACGGCATGAGCTACGTCAAGCCTATCAGAATTTATATCGTTTGTTTGAGGAGGGCGATAGCGATCTAATTTTACGAGAAGGTGAGGCGATGTGGACTCGAGCAGGGCTATTGGTGGCCGGTGGAAAGAATGCAAGAGAATATCTCTCTTCGCTTCCGGTAGGGTCACAGCTTGTTGGGCTTAGTAA